>OMRN01000260.1 GCA_900313265.1 uncultured Lachnospiraceae bacterium
AGGGGAAATCTCCGAAACCAAAGAAAGCTTCGAAGATCTGCTTGCCGAACTGGAGAAAAGCAGGCGTGCCCTTGAAGAAAAAGAAGCCGCCATCGAACGGGACCGCGAGGAAAGTGCAAGGCTTCGTGACGAAGCGGAACGTACCAAAGCACAGCTTCACGAAAAGAAAGCTGCCATCCTGAATGAAGCCAAAGAAGAAGCAGCGGATATATTAAGGGAAGCCAAGGATACCGCCGATGCCGCCATCCGTGCCTATCATAAAGGCGGGGATATCAGGAAGATGGAAGAAACAAGAGCCGGCCTCCGGAAGCGAATCGACAAACTCGGAGAAGACCTTGCCCCGAAAGCAGCGGAGCGGCCGAAGAAAGTCACCCTGAAAGCGGAAGATATAAAGAAAGGCGACCTGCTTGAAATCGTATCCATGAAAATGAAGGGGCATGTCACTTCCCTTCCGGATGCCAAAGGAAATATAGTCTTAGCCTGCGGTGTCATGCAGATTAAGACAAACATAAAAGACGTACAGCCGGCTGAGGAAGATGCCGGCTTGGAGGAAGCTTTAAAAGGCGGAAGCCGGAAAACAAACTACAGCGGTAAGTTTTCGAAAGCCGCCACCATTTCGCCGGAAATCAATTTAATCGGACAGACCACAGACGAAGCCATCGCCAATCTGGACAAGTATCTCGACGAAGCACTTCTGTCCCACTTAACAAGCGTCCGTATTGTTCACGGAAAAGGAACCGGAGCCTTAAGGGATGCCGTGACGAAGCATTTAAAGAAACTTTCCTTCGTACGGGATTTCCATCTGGGCGAATACGGGGAAGGAGATGCCGGTGTTACCATCGTGGAATTTAAATGATGACACCGTCAAAAATGAAAAAGGAAGAATAACAGAAAAAATCACAATAAAAGAGGGGGAAAAATGAACAAACAGAAAATTTTAATTGTGGACGACGACAACAACATTGCGGAACTGATTTCTTTATACTTAACAAAGGAATGCTACGAAACCATGATTGTGGGAGACGGAGAAGCGGCCCTGGAAGCAGTTCCCGCTTTTGAGCCGAATCTGATTCTTTTAGATCTGATGCTGCCCGGAATCGACGGATACACGGTCTGCCGGGAAGTCCGCTCCAAAACCACGACTCCGATTATCATGCTTTCCGCCAAGGGAGAGATTTTTGATAAAGTTCTCGGACTTGAAATGGGCGCGGACGATTACATGCAGAAACCCTTTGATTCCAAGGAGCTGGTAGCCAGAGTCAAAGCGGTGCTTCGCCGTTACAAACCGGCGGCTGCCCCGCAGAATGTCGAAGCACCGAAAGAGCGTACCGTGGAATATCCGGGACTCATGGTTTCCTTAAGCAACTACTCCGTTATATACAACGGCGCCTCCGTGGATATGCCTCCGAAGGAACTGGAACTTCTTTATTTCCTGGCTTCCTCACCCGGTCAGGTATTTACCAGGGAGCAGCTGTTAAACCAGATCTGGGGCTATGATTATACCGGTGATACCAGAACCGTTGACGTTCATATCAAAAGAATTCGTGAGAAAATCAAGGATACGCCGGACTGGCGGATTGATACCGTATGGGGTGTCGGATATAAATTCCTCGTTACCGGCAGATAAATATAAGAAAGACGGTAAAACATGCGTAAAGCTCTGTATTTCAAGTTCATACTGGCTTATCTGATTTTTGCCTTTTTCGGAGTATTTATGGTTGCGACCTTCGGGGCAAGCATGATTCGAAACCAGATTGTGCAGCACGAAGCGGATGCCCTTTACAAGGAAGCCAACCGGATTTCCACAACGTATGCGTCCGATTTGTATACCAACCGTGCGGCACTCGATACCGTAAAGCAGGAACTGGATTTCCTTGACGACTATCTTTCGGCAAACATCTGGATTATTAACCCCTCCGGATTAATCGTTCTGGATTCCGCCTCTCCGATTGAAGTCGAGAATCCTCCCACCGTTGAAGGTTTTGATTCCACGGTCTATGCCGGAAAATATTATTCCGTCGGAAATTTCTTTAATTTCTTTGACGAAGATTATTTAAGCGTCTATGCTCCGATTACGGACGGCTATAAAGTACAGGGCTATGTATTTATTCACAAACCGATGTCGGAGCTGATGAAGCTTACCGAATCCATGCTGAATGTCTCCTACGTCATGCTCGGTATTTTTCTCTTTCTTTCGTTAATCATTTTAATTTTCTTTAACGAAGTGGTTTACCGGCCGCTTAAAAAAATTACAACCGCCACGGAGCAGTATGCGGAAGGCAATCTTCACTATGAGCTTTCCGTGGACAGTGCGGATGAGATGGGTTATCTTGCGGCAACGCTATCCTATATGGCAAGCGAGTTAGCCAAGGGCGAGGACAACCAGAAGAAACTCGTGGCCAACGTCTCCCACGATTTCCGCTCTCCGCTTACCTCGATTAAGGGCTATTCCGAAGCAAT
Source organism: uncultured Lachnospiraceae bacterium (assembly GCA_900313265.1). Lineage (GTDB taxonomy): Bacteria > Bacillota > Clostridia > Lachnospirales > Lachnospiraceae > UBA3766. Next base: position 2,461 of record OMRN01000260.1, read on the forward strand.
GCTTGACGGCACGATTCCTCCCGAGATGCATGAAAAATACCTAACCATACTCGTCAACGAATCCGAACGCCTGATTAAACTTACCAACAATCTGCTTACCCTGAATAATTTAAATACGGAAGGACTGGTTCTTGATTTAACCGTTTTTGACATCAACGAAGTCATCCGGAATACGGCGGCAACCTTTGAGGGAACCTGTCGGGAAAAGAAAATTACCCTGAATTTGATTTTAACCGGAGAAACTCTTCCGGTAAAAGCCGATGTCGGAAAAATCCAGCAGGTGCTTTATAATCTTCTTGACAATGCCATTAAGTTTTCGAACCGCGACAGCGAAATCCGCATTTCCACAACGGAAAAACACAGCAAGGTTTTCGTAAGTGTCAAGGATTTCGGAATCGGTATTCCCAAAGACAGTATCGGACAGGTCTTCGACCGCTTCTATAAAACCGACCTTTCCCGCGGAAAAGACAAAAAAGGAACCGGCTTAGGCCTTTCCATTGCAAGGGAAATTATTCGTGCTCACGGGGAAAATATCAATGTTACCAGCACGGAAGGAGAAGGAAGCGAATTTACCTTTTCCCTGCCGGTTTATGAAAAAGACGATCTGCTTGATGAACTTTTCGATACCAAAGATGACGATGGTGAGAATTAGAACTACTGCTTCCAGGATAAACGGTGAAGTTCTCCCTCGGTCTGAAGTCCCGCAAAATCATTCTGTCTTAAGGCCTCATATAATACGATGGCTACCGAGTTTGCCAGATTAAGCGACCGGATTTCGTCAAGCATCGGAATTCGGATGCAGCTGCTTTCGTACTCGACTAATATTTCTTCCGGGATTCCCCTGGATTCGTTCCCGAACATAATATAATCATCCTCTTTAAAAGAAACGTCGCAGTAGTTTTGGTGTGCCTTGGTGGTCGCCATATATAATTTCGCATCTTTGCCGATTGCCGGATTTTTCTCTAAGAAATCCTCAAAATTGATATAGCGACGGACATCCAGTTTTTCCCAGTAATCCATCCCCGCCCGTTTGATTTCCTTTTCATCGAGACGGAATCCGAACGGCTCAATTAAATGAAGGACACTGCCCGTTGCGACGCAGGTCCTTCCGATATTTCCCGTATTTAATGC
>OMRN01000108.1 GCA_900313265.1 uncultured Lachnospiraceae bacterium
CCGAGAGGAATATAGATGTAGTCGCGAAACCAGGTGGACAGCGAGATATGCCAGCGGCGCCAGAAATCCGTAATGGAAGTGGCACACAGAGGATAGTTGAAGTTTTCGGGAAAATGGAAACCGAGCATCTGCCCGAGTCCGATAGCCATATCGCTGTAGGCACTGAAATCATAATAAAGCTGAAGAGTAAAGCATAATAATCCGAGCCATGCCGTAACCGTGCTTATGTTTTCCGCACCGCGAATGGAGTCCCACAGGGCACCGATCTGGTTCGCGATTAAGATTTTTCTCATCAGTCCCATTAAGAAACGCTTAAAGCCGAGTACGAATCCGCTTTCTTTGATTTCACGCTTGTGGAGTTCTTCCTGTACGGTGGAGAAGCGCACGATGGGACCCGCGATTAACTGCGGGAACATGGAAACATAGGTCAGATACGTAAAATAGTTACGCTCTGCCTTTACACGTTTCTTATATACATCAATGGAATAACTCATGGTCTGGAATGTGTAGAAACTGATGCCGATCGGAAGGGCAATGCCCGGAAGTTCGGCGTTAAAAGGCGTAATATGATTAAAGATTCCGACGGCAAAATCCGCATATTTGAAAAATGCCAGAAGCGACAGATTAATGCCGATGGCCGTGAATAAGAAAATTCTTCTGCGAAGAGTGGTGGTTCCGAATTTTTCCAGTAAAATACCGTCTAAATAATCCACGAATGCCGAAAAAAGCATCAAAAGAATATATACCGGCTCGCCCCATGCATAAAAAACAAGACTAAAAACCAATAAAACATAGTTTTTGGCCTTGAAGGGGAAAAGATAATATAAAATTAAAAATGCCGGTAAAAAGAAAAACAAAAACGGCAGACTACTGAAAACCATACATTACCTGCCGGATAAAGAATCCGTAATAATCTTTTCGATTCCCGATGCATCCGGTGAAATCACCAGATAAAGCACATTGCCGTCTTTCTTAACAGAAGCGGCCTTAATCATATCGGCCTGATCGGGAAGGTAGGAGAGCATTTCCGGGGAGGAAAGCTGTCCCAAAACAGCATCTAATTTTTCTTCGATTTCGGGAATGTTGTCTTCGGAAGCAACTTCCAGAATGATGACACGGTCCGCATGTACTTCGTCCGCTTCGGCAAAAACGTAATTGGAAAGCATGGAAGCATCGATTCCGTAATAATTCATCAGCCAGTCGTCATCCGCTTCGTACATGGAGTCGGGAAGTGTGTAGGAAGACTGAATTTTAGCATATATTTCCGAAGGGGTTGCGGCAGCGTTTTCCGTTCCGATACCGTCTTCGGAAGTACCTGTTGAAGGTGTATCGATAACGGTTACGGAAGAGGGTTCCGACGTTGCCGGTTTATTTGAACTTGTACATCCGGCAAGTGCTGCTGCCGAAAGAATTGCGAGTGTTATTATAATTGTCTTTTTCATGTTATTCTCCAGATTTTATAATTTCGTTTTTCTTGATTGTATTCGCTTTTATCATTTTCATCTAATCAGAGATGACCGTATTATCGCCGGTCCCGTCACTTGCAGCAGCACCGGAAGAAATCATCATGTTCTGAAGCGGAGTATCGTTAAATCCCAAACGGTCCGCTGCATAGCGGATTAACATCAGCCGCCATACATCATAAGCGGACATGGTTTCATGAAGAAAACCGTCGCTGCAGTACTCCGGCGCAAGATTGCCCGCACCGTCGGAGAGGATGTTGGCCATATCGATATAACCGACGTTATTCTGTGCTGCCATATCCCGGACGGATGCATTGAAAGCGGCAAGATTATCGTTATTCAAACCGCCTTTGCCGCAGTCTTTTAATGTATAGGTTGCACTGATAATCGTAATATCGGCGTCCGGAGAGTATTCGCGGATTTTGGCAATTAACTGCGGATATAAATCCAGAGCCTCCTGCATGCCGATGCCGACATCGTTGATGCCGTAGAAGAGGAATACGCGGTTGGCCCCCATCATCTGAATGGATTCCCAGACCGGATACTGCTGTCCCTGATACAAAGGATGCACACTCTGATCGCTGACCGGCCAGAATGAGTTGTGAAGCGAAAGTGAGCCGGCAGCTAAGAAGTTCATCTGATGAATCAAAGGATCTTCACTTTTGGCTGCATAGTTTCTGAAACCGAGTAAAACCGAATCCCCGACAAAAACCGAATTGGAGTAGAAGTCGTTGATTGCCGCCATCTGCTCATCGGTATACTGCATGCTGTTTAAAACCGCCATATTATCGGCAATTGCCTGGGCGCGCGCGGTGTTGTCTGCCGGCGGTGCCTGTTCGTAGGATGAATCTTTCGAAGAATCATTTTCGATTGCAAGATCGGAGGATTCTTCCGAAGGTTCTTCCGAAACGGCTTCCGGCATAAAACGGTCGGTAAAATCGACAATCCGGACTTCCGGTTTCGTCTCTTCCGAGGCGGTTATTTCCGATGTATTTATTTCCGAATTTTCCGGCACTTCCTTACAGCCGCAAAGGCTGAAAGCACGCAGTACCGAAAAAAGAAGGATGATTCCGCTTTTATGTTTCATCTGCTGTCTCCGAGGGCTATGCGATATGCCTCTGCCGGCATTCATAACCCGTTCTTTTTATTCCCCTTCAATACAACCGCACAAAAAAGCATCATCTATTATACTCTATCCGTTTTCAAAAAACAACCGTACCGATTTTAAATCGGAACTTGCAAATAGTGAGTCTTCGGGTGTAAAATATTTTGTATTTACAAAGCACGCGTTCATAACCGGGAGGCGAAAGTGAATGCGTACCGGTTATTTAAATATCCTGCCGGATAAAGGAAAAGGCGGGCTGAAAGGAGATTAGAAGGATGAGTAAGAACATTGACTGGGCAAATTTGGGATTTGGCTACATCGAGACCGATTATCGTTATGTTTCCAAATTCAAAGACGGAAAGTGGGACGAAGGAGCGCTTATTACCGATGCAAACATTGTGCTTAATGAGTGCGCATGCGTTTTCCAGTATTCACAGTCCTGTTTTGAAGGACTGAAGGCATATTATACGAAGGAAGGAAAAATCGTATGTTTCCGTCCGGACATGAATGCGGAGCGTATGTATGATTCCGCCATCCGCCTTGAAATGCCGCCTTTCCCGAAGGAGCAGTTTATGGATGCGGTTAAGAAGGTTGTTTCTGCAAACAAAGAATTCGTTCCTCCTTACGGAACCGGCGCAAGCCTTTATTTAAGACCGTTCATGATCGGAACCAATTCCGTTATCGGTGTTAAGCCTGCGGAAGAATATGAATTCAGAATTCTGGTTACACCCGTAGGACCTTATTTCAAGGGCGGTGCAAAGCCGATTTCCATCAAGGTTTCGGATTATGACCGTGCGGCCCCGAACGGAACCGGAAATATCAAGGCAGGTCTTAACTATGCAATGAGCTTATATCCGATTCAGTTAGCACATAAAGAAGGATTTGCGGAGAATATGTACTTAGATCCAAAGACCCGTACAAAGGTCGAGGAGACCGGCGGTGCAAACTTCATCTTCATTACGAAGGACGGCACGCTTGTTACACCGAAGTCGGACAGCATTTTACCTTCCATCACCAGAAGAAGCATCTGCTACGTAGCGGAGCATTATCTCGGAATGAAGGTTGAGCACAGAGAGGTTCTCTTCGAAGAAGTAAAGGACTTTGCGGAATGCGGACTTTGCGGAACCGCAGCGGTTGTATCTCCGGTAGGCCACATTTTCGATCACGGAAAAGATATCTATTTCCCGAGCGGAATGGAAGAGATGGGACCTTGGACAAAGAAGATTTACGATACCTTAACCGGCATCCAGAGATGCGAAATCGAAGCACCCGAAGGATGGATTGTGGAAATCGAATAGTTTATATAAGGGTGACAGGCACTTTTGCTCCAAAAGTGCCTGTCACCCATTTTTTTTTGCCTTTTGCTCCAAAAGTGCCTGTCACCCTTTTTCACCCTTTTTTTCTTTATTTTTACCCTGTTTTTTGGTATAATTACCGTGTATGCAAACTGCGTGTCAAAGACCTGTTCGGGACGGCGGAAAAATCACAAGGTGGCTTAGCTTAAATGAGTGACGGCAAACAGAAAACAAACGAGAAAAAAGAAAACAATTTTATGCTGAAAGTGGCAACTTTCATCGTAGACAGAAGAAACCTGTTTTTTCTTTTATTCGGCATTGCGATTATCTTCAGTCTGATTGCATCTCGCTGGGTGAAGGTTGAGAATGACTTGAAAAAATACCTGCCGGATACGGCGGAAACATCCGTAGGATTAAAACTGATGGACGAGCAGTTTATCACATACGGATCCGCGGATGTGATGGTGACGAACATCACTCTTGAAGAAGCAAAAAAGATCAATGAGATTCTGGAGAGCAGAGACGATATCTACATGGTAAGTTTCGATGAATCGTCGGAGCATTACAACAATTTTTCCGCTCTTTACAATATCACTTTTTCGTATCCCGAAACAGATGAGCGTGCGATTACGGCACTTGAGGACGTTCAGAATGAACTGGAAGGATATGATATTTACGTATCGACGACGCTCGGGGACCAGAGAGCGGAACTGGTTAATCATGAAATGGATATCGTCAGCATTCTGGTTGCCGTTGTTGTACTGACGGTTTTAATTCTCACGTCCCAGACCTATGCGGAAGTTCCGGTTCTGTTAATTACGTTCGGTGCCAGTGCGCTTTTGAGTGCCGGAACCAATTTCTTGTTCGGAACCATTTCCTACATATCCGATTCGGTAACGATTGTGCTTCAGCTGGCGTTGTCGGTTGACTATGCCATCATCCTTTGCAACCGCTACAAGGAAGAGCATCAGAATCTTCCGGTCAGGGAAGCGGATATTATTGCACTGAGCAAAGCCATTCCCGAGATTTTTGCAAGTTCCTTAACCACCATCGGCGGTCTGGTTGCCATGATGTTCATGAAATTCAAAATCGGTCCCGATCTGGCCATGTGCTTAATCAAGGCAATTTTTTTAAGCCTGCTTTCCGTATTCACACTGATGCCGGGGCTTTTAATCCTGTTCGGACCGTGGATGGATAAAACGAAGCATAAAAGTTTTATCCCGAATATTCCGTTTGTCGGGAAGTTCGACTATCATACGCGATTTTTCATTGCACCGCTTTTTGTCGTTATTATTGTTGCGGCGTTCCTGATTCAGAGACACTGTCCCATTGTGTACGGCGAGTCGCTGATTGAAACCTCGATTCAGAATGAAGTGCAGATTGCCGAAGAGAGGATTGCAGAAAGTTTCGGCAAATCCAATGTGCTCGCACTGATTGTGCCGGCCGGAAATTATGAAACGGAACGGAAACTTTTAAACGAACTGGAAAAACATCCGGAGGTTGATTATACGCAGGGACTTTGCAATACGGAAGCCATGGACGGTTATATGCTTACGGATATGCTCACCGCCCGTGAATTCTCGGAACTGATGGATGTGGACTACGAAGTGGCCGAACTGCTTTACATGGCTTATGCCGTGAACGATGAGAACTACGCAAAAATCGTAAACGGTTTTTCCGGCTATAAAATTTCCTTAATTGACAGCGTCATGTTCCTCTATGACGAAGTGGAAGAAGGTTATGTTACGCTGGATTCCGAAACGGAAGAAACGCTCCGGGATGCATATAACAAAATGAAAATGGCGAAAGAACAGCTGCAGGGCGAAGACTACAGCCGTATGCTTGTTTATTTAACCCTTCCGGAAGAGGGAGACGAGACGTTCTCATTCCTTGACCAAATGCACATCATTGCCGGGAAGTATTACGATAAGGACAATGTCTATGTAATCGGAAATGCCACCAGCGATTACGATTTGAAGAAATCATACGAAACCGACAGCAAGGTAACAAGCGTAATCTCCATTCTGGCGGTACTGGCGGTGCTTCTATTCACCTTCTTATCAGCGGGCATGCCGGTACTGTTAATTCTCGTTATACAGGGCGCCATCTGGCTGAATTTCGCATTCCCGGCACTGGAACATAAGAATCTGTTCTTTTTAAGTTACATGATTGTAAGTTCCATTCAGATGGGTGCGAATATCGATTATGCGATTGTTATTTCCGGCCGGTATACCGAAGAGCGTAAATACCGTCTGAAGAAGGAAGCAATTATCGAAACCCTCAATTTCGCATTTCCGACCATCATTACGTCCGGTTCCATGATGATCCTCTCCGGATTTTTCATCGGAAAAATGACTTCAAACGGAGCCATCAGCGGAATCGGTGAGAGCCTTGCGAGAGGTACGATTATTTCCATTCTGCTTGTTATGTTTGTCCTTCCCCAGATTCTGATGGTGGGCGAGAAGATTATCGAGAAAACCAGTTTCAAATTCTCATCGCCGATTAAACTTACCAGAAGATTCGGTACCGTTCGTGTGGACGGTCTGGTCAGAGGCCATGTAAACGGTACGGTCGTGGGTACCATGCACGCCATTGTCAAGGGTGAAGTAAATGCCGTTGTTACGATGGGTGAAATGACCGGGCCGGTTGAAGAGGGTGATGAAGAAAGTTTGACACAGGACAATCCGGGTCTTCTTCCCGGAGATATTGTTGAAATGCCGTCGGAAGAACAGACGGAAATATCGGGAGAGGAGGGTGATGACAATGCGTAAATCATCCGTTCTTTCACTGATTTTAACAATGATTATTATTCCGGTTCTGGTACTTTCTTCCGTCCCGGTACTTACGGTACGGGCCGAAGGAGAGGATGAACCGTCCGAAACGGAAGAAAAATCGATGATTGTCATGAAAATTTCCACCGAAGAAGAACTTCTGGAAATTGCCCAAAAATGTCATGACGATTTCTGGTCTTTGGATAAAACCATCGAGTTAACGGACGATATCGAATTAACCGGGGAATTCCCGGGCTTTCCGATTTTTAACGGAGTGTTTGACGGGAAGGGGCATACCATCCGGAATTACACTTATTCCGGAGACAACAGCATTACCGGTTTTATCAACGAAATCGGAAAAGACGGTTATGTGAAAAATCTGACGCTGGAAGTGAACATCCGGACGGAGGATGATGTGCAGTGCATCGGTGCCGTTGCGGGTATCAATGCCGGAATAATTGAAAACTGCAAGGTTTCGGGGCTCGTAATTGCAGGCAGTGAAGTCGGCGGTATCGTGGGAATCAATCAGTACAGCGGACTGATTAACCGGGCACAAAACGATGCGCAGATCAGCGGATTTTATTATACGGGAGGTATTGCCGGAAAGAATTACGGTATTATTGCCGGAAGTAAAAACCGGGGCAATATCAACAGTTCCGAAAACTGGATTGAGATGGAGGATGAAAACACCGGAAGTTCCTTGCTGGGCGTAGAGGATACGACCGGATTAATCAGTGTTCACAGCGGTGTGGATACAGGTGGAATCGCGGGATTTTCGGAAGGACTGATTCACCGCTCGGAAAATGGCGGAACGGTCGGTTATGAGCATGCCGGCTATAACATCGGTGGAATTGCAGGACGTCAGTCGGGAATCATTTTCTCTTCCTTCAATGTGGGATATGTTTACGGGAAAAAGGATGTCGGAGGCGTCATCGGCCAGCAGGAGCCGTACATCGAAGTAGATCAGGGTAAGAGTTTAAAATATGCAACGGCCCAGATTGAAAGAGATGTGGATAAGTTAATTGCCGATGCGGATGCGGCCGAGGACAGTCTGTCTGCGGACTTACATACACTGAAGCTGAGTTCCGATGCCGTGAAGGACAGCGTGAATAAAATCACACAGGACGCTTCGGACTCTAAGCAGGATGTCACTACGGATGCCGAAAATAAGGGAAATCAGATTTCCGGCAAAATAAACGAGATAAAGAACGGCATCGATCTTCCGGTTGATATCGATAAAATCAGAGACGAGAAAGAAAAGAGCAAACAGGATGTACAGAACCGGAAGAACAGTCTTGCGAATGAAAACGAGTCCTGGACGGCCGATATGGAATCCTTAAGTACGAATCTGGATGCGATGTCCGAAGTACTGGACCGTATCGCGAAAAACAGTAAGAATAATGCGGATAAGCTGTCCCGTGATGTCGATAACTTAAACGAATCGCTGGATTCGACCTACAACCTGATGTCCGATATCAAGAACGGACTGGAGGAAGAAGGCGTGTCGTATCTCTTTACCGATTTATCCGAAGAGGCGCTGGATATGGATCTGACCGGCAGAGCCGTCAACTGCGTGAATAAGGGTGTGGTAAAAGGAGATATTGAAATCGGCGGCATAGTCGGGGCCATGGCAATCGATGACGAAAATCTTGAAAGTAACCAGATTATTACATTCGGTTTAAAAACCGGTGAGGCATATTCCACGGTAAATGTTTTAAGACGGTGTACAAACGAAGGATTCGTATCCTCCAGGAAAGACAAAACCGGAGGAATCGCGGGATACATGCAGCAGGGTGTGATTCATGACTGCCGCGGTTACGGGAATGTGAAATCCGAAGAAAGAAATTATGTGGGCGGCATCTGCGGTCTCTCCGAAGGCAGTATCACCGGAAGTTATGTTCTTTGTTCGATTTCCGGAAACAGTTATGTCGGCGGTGTTGCCGGCTCGACCGTAAAAATCAAAGACTGCACGTCCATGCCTTTAATGAAGTGTACCGGAGACAATACCGGAGCGGTTGCGGGAGAGATTCCAAGAGACAAGCTGACCAAGGAAAATAATTTCGAGGAAGTTCTCGGCAATGTTTTTGTATCGGATGATCATTACGGAATCGATAAAGTAAACTATGCCGATATTGCGGAAAAATTAACCTATAAGGAACTGTGTGAAAGGGAAGGACTTCCGTCGGAGTTTAAACACCTGACGGTTACCTTCCGCGTAGACGATGAAACGGTTCAGACAAATGAATACGCATACGGAGCGGACCTAACCGGTATAGCCTGTCCGGAAATCGAAGGAGCGGCCGGAAGCTTTGTTCACTGGCCGGATTTAAGCGGCGAAAAGATGCTCGGCAATCTGGTAGTGGAAGCTGAGTTTTTGCAAAACATTACGGTAATTCCTTCGGAACTGAAGGATAACGAAAATGTGGCGGTTTTTGTCGGCGGAGAGTTTAATTATGACGACGGAATTTCCGTGTCGGCACTGACGAAAAACGAAATCGCATCAAGGATTCCGGATGTGGCGGATGCAAAGGACTTCAGGGCATACCGGGTGGAAGTTTCGGAAAGTGCCGCAACGGAGGATGGAAGAAAAGCCGGTGATTTCTCTTATGCGGTCCGCATATATAATCCGTTTAAATACTGCCGTGCATGGATGATTACAGTGGGTGACGGCGGAGAAGTAAAGGAACTTGAAAAGAACGAGCGGGGCAGTTATCTGGCGGCGCAAATGCCGGGTAACGGGGCGGTTTATGTAATAACCGAAACGGCAAATCCTTTATACAAAAAACTCATCATAGCCGGAGCAGCAGCGGCAACCGTCATTCTGATTGTGGTAATCATCGTGATTACCTTTCGCAGAAAAAAGAAAAAACACGGAGTTGAAAAAGAGGCATAAATCGTAAACGAGAACCTTTAAATAATCAAAACAAAAAAGGGGAGAAAACGAAAACATGAGCAAACGAATCAAACTTACCAATCAGGAGAATAACGATGTCCAGATGTCGCCGTTAATGAAGGCGGTCAAATCAATTCATTCGGTTTCTTCTTCGGGAGATTCCATCGATTTGGAAGACATCAAGAAACAGCGCTCCAGTCAGGATTTATTTGGCAGCATATCCACGCTGTCTAAGGATATTGTGGTACAGGAACTGTCTCCCCGCGGAATTCCTGCCGAGTGGGTTTTTCCGGAATTCAAGCATGACAAGGACCGTGTGGTTTTCTACTGTCACGGCGGCGGTTATACCTGCGGCAGTTTAAAATATGCCAGAGTCATCGCATCGAAACTTGCGGTGCATACCGGCATTCCCGTTATGAGTTTTGAATATTCCTTAGCGCCGGAACATCCTTATCCGGCTGCACTCGAAGATGCGCTGGTAATCTGGAATTACATTATGCAGCTTGGATTCGGAGCAAGGGAAGTAATTGTGGTCGGCGATTCCGCCGGCGGAAATCTGGCGCTTGAACTGATTTTAAAACTGAAATCCCAGAAAAGAATTCTGCCGAAAGGGCTGGTTTTAATGAGCCCATGGACCGATATGACCATGTCCGGGGAAACTTACGAAACCTGCAAGGACATCGATCCTCTATTGACGAAAGAGTATATTCAGACCTGCCGGTATTCATTCGTGGGATTAAACGAAAAATATAACGAAGAAGAGACCAAAATTAAAATCGATGAAGCGGACCTTGATTATGCCAATCCGGATTTCAGTCCTCTTTTTGCGGATCTGGAAGGCTTCCCGCCTACCCTGATTCAGGTCGGCTCCAATGAAATTTTAAAATCCGATTCCATCCGTCTTTATGAAAAACTCTTAAGCCTCGGCGTACTGGCGGTTTTGGAAGAGTACGATGACGCATGGCACGTTTTTCAGATGATGCCGCTTAAAAAAGCAGTGATTGCGATGGATTCCATCGGCAGATTTGTAGACGGATTATTCTAAATTAACAGGAACGAAAATGGCACAGGATACATGGTACAGAGTTGATAATGTGGCAAAGGTTTTTCTGGCAAGCGTAAACGATCGCGACCCCAGAACTTTTCGCATGACCTGTACACTGAAAGAAGAAATCGATGAGGAAACGCTTAAGAAGGCAGTGAATCTTTCCGTCGGGGAGAGACCGCAGTACCAGGTCACCATTCTGAGGGGATTTTTCTGGCATTACATGGAACATACGGATGCCGAGCCGGTGGTGGAAGAAGAGCATGACCGCATCTGTGCGAATCTGATTGATGAAAGTTCGTTCGGAAAGCTGCATTACCGTGTGACCTATTATCATAACCGGATTAATCTGGAAGTTTCCCATGCAATAGCGGACGGAAACGGTGCACTGGAATTCTTAAATCTGATTGTCGAAAAATATTTAAAAATCAAACACCCGGACGAACTCGGAAATCTTTCCATGTCGACGGGAACTTCGGAAGCTGATTTGTCGCAGGACAGTTTCCGGCAGTTTTACTCGAAGAAAAAAAGAAAGGGAAAAAAGCAGGAGAGGAAGAAAGCCTATCATATCAAGGGAATGAAACATCCTTACAACCAGACGCAGTTTCTGGAAGTGCATATGCCGGTAAAGGACGTTCTTTCGAAAGCAAAAGAAATGAATGTAACTTTAACTACATATGTAGGTACATCGCTGATGATGGCTATTTATAAGGATATGCCCCTGCTTTCCCGGACGAAACCCATAACCTTAAGCATGCCGGTAAATCTTCGGAATTATTATCCTTCGAATACCGCAAGAAACTTCTTTAATTCGGTTTTTGTCAGTCACATTTTTAAAAATGACGATACGTTTGAAAGCGTTGCCGAAAAGTTTCAGGAGGATTTAAAGAAGGAGCTGACACCGGAAGCGGTAGCCGAGAGAATGTATGATTACGAGAAACTCGAACGTCTTCTTTTTATCCGCATGGTACCGCTTTTTATCAAGAACCCGGTGGTAAATGCGTTTAACCGCCGTTCCGTAAGAAGGGTAACCGCGGTTTTGTCAAACCTCGGTAAACTTCCGATTCCGCCGGAGGTCAGCGACTATGTGGAATCGTACAATGCGTTCTGCTCAACCTCGAGTCTGTTTGTGGTAATCAGTTCCTATAAGGATGAACTGGTGATGGGAATCAGCAGTGCATACCGCAATACGCAGGTTTTAAGGGATTTTCTTAAATCCTTTTCGGATAACGGAATCGAAACCACGGTTTATTCGACGGAGTTAATTGAATAAAAATAGTTTACATAATATTATTTGATTTACATAAAACATATAGTTTACATAAAACAGAATGGAATAAAGATAAGTGAAAACATGCCAGCATTGCAAAATGAATATCGGCGGTAATTTAGAGAAATGCCCCCTATGTCAGAATGCTTTAACCGGAGAGGGCGAGAGGGATTACTGGCCGAAAATAACCCTGAACACAAAAAGGACGAAGGCATATAAAATCGTGCTTTTTGCGGCTATTTCCGTGTGCATTGTGACGCTGGCCATGGATTTTCTGTTCTTAAAGGTGGAACACGTATCCTTCAGCCCGATTGTGGTAGCGTGGATTCTGGTGACCGGATGGATTTTGGAGTCGACCATCAAGAAGCATTACAATCTGTTAAAGACCATGTTTGTTTCAATGATTACGATTTGTGTGCTTTGCCAGATTACGGAAATTTATATTCATTATGCGTGGGATGTTCCGTACCTCGGAATTACGGCCGGATGGATTGTTCCGATTCTGTGCTCCGTCAATATGGTGGCGAATTTTGTTTTGTCCTTTGTGGACAAGCAGTTTACGGATCATTCGTTAATTTATATGTTTTTGAATATTTTAGTCGGGGTGCTTCCCTGGATTGCACTGTTCTTTTATCAGGGAATGCCGCCCCTTACCTGGTCGGTTTGTCTCGTGATTAACTGTCTGGCTTTCGTGGCGCTCTTTGTATTTAAGGGAAAAATCGCCATAGAGGAATTTAAGAAAAGATTCCATGTGTAAGCATTAAGAGAAAATCATTCTGACGAATAAAGGATGAAACTTATGGCTAAGAAAACGGATACGGAAAGTAATAAACGATTTGATTTCAGATTCTATGGCTGC
>OMRN01000261.1 GCA_900313265.1 uncultured Lachnospiraceae bacterium
CGATGGTTTTAAGCGCATGCGGCGTTAAAAGTACAAGGCAGTTAAAGCAAATAGCAAAGAGTCAGTACGGTCCGGCAACGGTGATATCCGAAAACAAGGGACAGAACTACAATTCCGTTGTGTTAGAGGATAAACTTCAGGGATTCGCCTATACCATTTCAAGCGGAACATCAAATGTTTATATTGACGGATCTTCCCTCGGAGAATGGGAAAGTACATCCTGTGATTTCGGAATACGTCTTAAGGAGTTTGCAATTGATAATTCCAAAGATGAACTGAATCGTATCTGTTCACAGTATAATGCAACATGGCAACCCCCGGATTACTATTCGAAGGATGTACTGTTATGGATATTTGTTCCCGATCCGCAGGATGCAAAAGCCGTTACGGAGGAGTGTGCGAAGGTTTTGCAGCAGCAGAACGTAAATAATCGTATGGACGGGATTGTGATTTTTGCAAAAGATACGAATAATCAGCATCTGGGGCAGGCCGAACTGCCGGGATGCAGCTACCATTGAATGACAAAAATCGCAAAAAACACTTTCCACAAGGGGCAAAATGTTATATACTATACATGATATTGTGCTTGAATTCTGCATTTAACACAAGACTTAATATCCGTATTTTTATTTGCGGGATTTTTGCATGAATCAGACGAGCATATGAATCTATAATTTAGCAAAGGATGGATGGAAAAATGGCTTTACTTGATGCTTGGAGAAAAAAGGCTTATCAGGAGAAGGACAAGGTAAAAATGTCCAAACTGTGGCAGGCATATTTCTTAAAGGAAAAAGAAATATATAAAGAACTTTTGAAGAATCCGGACGAGGAAGTGAAGGGCACCGTAAAGGAACTTGCGGAGAAATACGGAACAACGATTTCCTTTATGACCGGTTTCCTTGACGGAATCAATGAATCGCTGGTTGAACCGAACCCCATTGAAACCATGGAAGAGGATACGGAAGTTTCTTTGAAATTCGATAAAGAGAAACTGTATATGAACATGGTGGATGCGGAGGCAGACTGGCTTTACGGATTGGAAGAGTGGAATGATATTTTTGACGAAGAGACCAGAAAAGAGCTTTATAAGCGTCAGAAACAGTCCACCACAATTGTAAAGGGCGAAAGAGTTTATCCGAACGATCCGTGTCCGTGCGGATCCGGTAAGAAGTACAAGAAATGCTGCGGTAAGAATGCTTAATTTCTCTTTGTATGGAGGTATGGTATGGGTTCTCTGAAATCCTTGCGGGGCAAAACGGTTATTATCGTTACCGTATCGGTTTTGTTAATTGCGGTTGTGATGGGCGGCATTTTTATTCCCAAGCAGATTTCCGTCACAACAAAAGTGATTGAAGACTATATGGTGGATGTTGCGGTTCTTGCCGGAGAAAGTGTTGAGGCCGCAAAGGAACTGCATGGGGATTCCGTGTTGGAACCGAAGTCACTCAGCAGCCTGGTCGGGGGCTTAAATGTCCGTGAATTTCCCTCCAGTTACTGTTATGTTGTTGGTGGCGACGGAACGATACTGTATCATCCGTCGAAAGAAAGAATCGGTATTCCCGTTGAAAACGATGCCATTCAGGATGTTGTTGCACAAACGAGCCACGGAAACAAACCGGACCCGGCATATTTAAAAACAGAATATCAGGGAACCCCGAAAGTTGTTACCTATTATGTTTCGAAGGATTCCGATTTTATTGTTGTACTGACGGCGGATTTGAAAGATGTCAAAGGTATTACAACGAATAATCTTCTGATTTCCATTCTGGCCTGTGTCGGAACCATGGCAATCATTCTTGCAATTGCCATTATCCTGGTTTCCAGAATGATGAGTCCGATTACCATCATCAATTTCTCCATCCAAAAACTGGCCAAACTGGATTTTCGCAAAAATAAAGCCCTGGAGCATTACACATCCAAGGCGGATGAATGCGGCGGAATGTCCCGGTCGGTTTTGGAACTTACCGATCGTCTTTCCGAGATTTCAAAAGAACTTGACGATGCAATCAAGCATCTTTATGAAGCGTCCGGTGAAATGACCATCGGAGCGGTGAATTCTTCCGAGAGCGTCGGACAGGTGGAAAAAGCCATTTCGGAAATTTCCGACGGCGCTTCTTCACAGGCAGGAGAATCCCAGACGGCTATGGATAATGTGGCATTAATGGGAGAGATGGTTCAGGAAACGTCCAAAGAGGTCGAATCCCTTCGTGCCAATGCGGTTGATATGGATCAGGCCGGAAGTCAGGCCATTGCCATCTTAAATAAACTCAGCGAGATTAATAATAAGACCAGAGCAAGCGTTGAGACGATTTATGAACAGACGAATGCAACCAATGCATCGGTTGCGGATATCCGGAATGCGGTAGAAATGATTACCGGTATAGCCGAGCAGACGAACCTGCTTAGTCTGAATGCATCAATCGAGGCAGCAAGAGCCGGTGAAGCCGGACGAGGATTTGCCGTAGTAGCAAGCGAAATCCAGAAACTTGCCGAACAGTCCAACCGATCCGCAAATGAAATTGAACGGATTATCGAGAATCTTTCCGAGGAATCCGCAAAATCCGTTGCGATTATGGATGATGTAAAGAAAGTTATCGATACACAGAATCATGATGTGGGTGAAACGGAGAAAGCGTTCCACTTGGTTAAATCGGATATCGACGAATCCATTAAGAGTATCGAGATGATTGCCGAGAAGACCAGAAGCCTCGATGAAGCCAGAGCACGCGTAATCGAAGTAGTTCATAACCTCACATCCATTGCGCAGGAAAATGCGGCAAGTACCGAAGAAACCCTGGCCAATGCGACCCGTGTAAATGATGCCATCGGAAATGTGGAACAGCAGGCCGAGAATCTGAAACAGATTGCGGATAAATTAACGCAGACCATCGGCAGAATTACGTTATAAATAAGCAAAAAACGCTTCTTTTTTACAGTTTGGTATAGCCATTTTTGTGAAAATGTGATATTCTTATACAAGGTGGGGTGCATTTTTTTGGGGATGATAACGAAATCAAAAAGATGCACAATGATTCAAAATAATTTGTAATCATGAAAAGTGCAGAATAAAGGAGGATTTACGTTATGTTCGAATTTTTCAAGAAGATTAAGAGTTGGGATGATGTTCTTACCGCTACACATTTGGATGACATTGTCTATAAGAAACAGAGAGAAAAAGAAGCGGAAGAGGAAAGAAAGCGTAAACAGATTATCATTACCGTTCTTGCTATCATCGGTGCTGTTGCAGCCGTAGCCGGTATTGCATATCTTGTATATCGTTATCTGACTCCTGACTATCTTGAAGATTTTGATGATGATCTGGATGATGATTTTGATGATGATTTCTTCGATGACGAAGATGCTGTAGCTGTAGAAGCAAAGGCTGCGGAAGCATAAGAATAAGCAGACTGTTTAAATGATGAAAGATATGAAAGCCCCGAAATTTGTTTCGGGGCTTTTTTAGGAGAAGGAATTTATAAAAAAATGATATAAAAAAGTGTGGGAACAATAAGGTTTACAAATTTCGATAGGAACAAATAGTTTACATAATATAATTAACATAAAATATGAAAAAGGATGAAAAATGAAGAAGGGTGATATTGTAATCGGCAAAGTAATTCGCACATCTTTTCCAAATAAAGGAGAGGTTTTGCTTCTCTCAATCGGAGAAAATCCGGATTTGGAAGAGCAGATCCGGTCAGATCCGGGTAGCTTTTCATCCGAAAATACTTTGAGTTCATCCGAAGAGCCGCAGGAAGTGTTTTATGTCAAAAATGCTTTAGTTGGGCAAATTATTAAATGCAGAATTAACAAAAAGAAACACGGTGACTGTTCGGGTCAAATTCTGGAAACCCTTGTAAACAGTGAACTTGAGGTCATACCCGACTGCCCGCACTTTATCGATTGCGGTGGATGCTCGTATCGGACATTACCTTACGAGGAGCAGTTGAAATTGAAAGAAAAACAAGTTTCGGACCTTTTGAAACCGGTTTTGTCGAAGGAAGGAATCGAATTTGAGACAATTTATGAGGGGATAAATCCCAGTCCGGTCACGGAGGGGTACCGAAACAAAATGGAGTTCTCGTTCGGAGACGAATTTAAGGACGGGCCACTTTCGGTTGGTTTACATAAAAGAAACAGTACATATGACATTGTTCCGGTCACCGAATGCCGGATTGTGGATGAAGACTACCGGAAAATTCTGAAGTTCACGCTGGAATTTTTCCGTGAAAAAAATCTTCCGTACTTTCATAAAGTAAAACACAGCGGATATTTGCGGCATCTTCTGGTAAGAAAGAGCCGGAAGTACGGAGAAATACTGATTGCGCTTATTACGACTTCGAAAGAAAGTTATATTACGCAATGCTTAGATAGTGATAATTCTTCTTTTGGGAGACCGGAAAACACAGATATTGCAAAGGTTCTTAATGAGTATAAAGAGGGCCTGTTACATCTTTCGCTGGACGGAAGCGTAAAAGGCATCATTCATACCCTGAACGATTCCGTTGCGGATGCGGTAATTGATGAGGGAAGCGAAGTTCTTTACGGAGATGCGTTTATTCGGGAGGAATTACTCGGACTTAAGTTTAATATTTCGGAGTTTTCGTTTTTCCAGACGAACAGCGCCGGTGCGGAGGTTCTTTACGGAAAAGTAAGAGAATTCCTGCTTGGAGACGGGGAGAATGAAAACAATCGTTCATCCGTAATCTACGATCTTTATTCCGGAACCGGAACGATAGCACAGCTTCTTGCACCGGTTGCAAGCCGGGTTGTCGGTGTTGAAATCGTGGAAGAGGCGGTAGAGGCAGCGAGACAGAACGCAAAACTGAACGGACTTGACAATTGCGGGTTTATTGCCGGTGATGTATTGAAAGTTCTCGATGATCTGACGGAGAAACCGGACTATATTATTTTAGACCCGCCCCGCGACGGCATTCATCCGAAAGCGTTGCCGAAAATCTTAAACTACGGCGTGGAGAGGATGGTTTATGTATCCTGCAAGCCGACCTCGCTTGCCAGGGATTTGGAAGTTTTTATGGCAAACGGATATGTTCCAAAGCGGATATGCACCGTGGATATGTTCCCCGGAACTAATCATGTCGAGACTGTTTGCCTCTTGAGCAACCGAAAACCTGATACGAAAGTCAGGATCGATGTGGATCTGGAAGACTACTACCGTATCAAGGACGCAAAGAAGAATCAGAACTGAAAA
>OMRN01000263.1 GCA_900313265.1 uncultured Lachnospiraceae bacterium
ATCGTCTGCTCCTTCAACAATCCCGGCATTGCTCATTGCTAACTTGGAATTTTCAGGGTTGCATTGCTGTTCATTTGTCAAGGTTCAAACGCTGTCGTTTTTTCGCGACAGCTTGATTATCTTACCACCACGAAAATGTCTTGTCAATAATTTTTTTCTTAATTTCAAAACAATTTTTTCGGTGAGGGAATTTTATTTTACCACCGCCAAATTATAGTGTCAATGGGAGGAAAGAGATGTATAATAGAATCGTAAACCGGAATTAATATATAAGGAGAAAATCGGAATTCGTATATGACCTTTGTTTTGTCTCTGCTTCAGTTGGTCTTTCCGAGACTGAGTTATATTATTTCGCCCATTCTTATTATTATCATTTTATCAATCGGGCAGAAATTTTTCATTCACGATGTAAAGAAAATGTTACTTTTTATGGCGTTCTCTTTATATCTTATTGCTGTGTTCCGGATTACCGGGCTTCCGGATATCCTTCATTTAAAATTCAATCCGCGTCTGCAGCTGATTCCTTTTTACGGAATGCATTATGATTCCTTAAACTGCTACTTAAATATATTTCTGTTTATTCCGTTCGGACTCTTTCTCCCTGTCTTGTGGCGGGAGTTTTTCTCCTTTCGGAATACGCTGTTATTATCCCTGGGATTTACGGTTTTTATCGAATTATCGCAGCTTTTCTGCAACCGGATTACCGATGTGAACGATATTATCACCAACACGTTCGGTGCGCTGATCGGGTTCTGCATCTGCAGGATTTTTACAAAATCGTTTCCCAAATTATTCCGTTATAAATTCAAAAAAAGGGAATTCCTCACCATCTTCGGACTTCCCTTCCTTGTTGTATTTTTCCTGGATCCTTTTGTATACCGTTTCCTGAAAGGAGTGGAAACGCTCCCCGGTCAGATTGTAAGCTTCATCGCTTATTTAAGTTCAACGGTCTGAATTTCTTCCCTTGTTACAAGAATATACCGGTAATTTACGCCGGTTGGAAGGATGGCTAAAACTCCGCCCTCCAGCGACCCGTTATATTTATCCATTCCGCCGATTACGTGAACCAGGCATTCATCCGTGCTGTATATGACAAGCTGGTTTCCCGTAAGCAGAATATCTTCATAATTGATATTGAAATGAACCGTGTCTTTGATTTTTCCGCTCCGGTCGTAAATCTCTACCGTGAACCGGTCTCCTTCGCCGGTGTTGTTAAATACCAGCGCCACATACTGTTCTCCGTAGTAGACCGCAGCTATTTCCTTTTCAAGCAGAACTTCGCCGGAGCTTACCGGTTTTTGATCGCCCGAATAAAACATTAACCGGTTATCGGCTACCGCAACGGCATTGCTGTTGTCGATAAAACGGACTTCCGGAACAATTGCGTTATTATAGGTATAACCGCTGACCAGATTATCGGTCTGATTCTGTCCGACTTCTCCGAAATTGTAAAATGCAACATCGGTTTTATAGGAAGCATTGTCCACGTACAGATAGGAAACCGCAACCACGTAACCGTTTTCCGTTATGGCAATATCAATCGGATATCCGGAATGACGCATGCTGGTGGAAAAATAGGCAATGGTATTTCCCTCTGTATCATAAATGTGAATCGGCGTAATATCGGAATCGTCTAAAATGGCAATTGCCAGACCTTTCTCGGATACGCAGAATTTGCGGATGGGCATACCGGTATTAATGTTTCCGAGTTTTCCCTTTTTGTCCATCATGTAAATCGTACTTCCGTTGTAGTCCGCAATTCCGACCACGTCCCCACTGATATCAATCATCGGATTCTGCATCTGATAGGTTTCGTTCCAGACAACTTCGCCCTTCTCGTTGACGCATTTCATACCGTCATTACTGTATACTAAAATATTGCTCCCGAAACGCATGACGTTGGAACCGATTGTTACAACCGAAGGAACGCTCTTGACCACGTTGATTTCATCATATTCTTTATTTACATACGTAAAATAGAAGAATCCCGTAGCCAGCAAAAGTACGACAATGACAATCCCCAAACGGATTAAGATTTCGGTCCGGTGCCGTAAAATCCTGCTCCAGAGATCTTCCGTCCTGCCTTCTTTTTCTTTCTGGGCTTTCGGCTTGGGCGAAAAATGATTCAGTGTTTTGACATTTTTCGCACCCTTCATATGAAAAATCTTTTTTTCTTTGGTTTCTTTTTTCATCAATTATTCATTCACGCCAAACTGATAGACGGTAACCGAATCA
>OMRN01000446.1 GCA_900313265.1 uncultured Lachnospiraceae bacterium
AGCCGCAACCGTAAACGGTAAATCCACGGTCGAGTAGATGTCGTATTCCTGTCTTTGAAAAATCGGATGGCGGGAAACCAGCGTACGAACGAGAATATCTCCTCTCGGGCCTCCGTTTATGCCGGGTTCGCCTTTTCCGGGAATCTTGCAGGCAAGACCGTTATTATCGATACCTGCCGGAAACTTCACTTCATAGCGTTTACGAACCGTTGTATATCCGGTTCCGCGGCAGTCCGGACACTTGTCTTTAATAACTTTTCCGCGACCGTCACATTCACGGCAGGTCTGAACGGAAGTAATCTGTCCGAAAATGGAATTGGTTGTTACACGTACCTGTCCTTTTCCACGACAGTTCGGACAGGTTTCGGGAGACGTTCCCGGCTTGGCACCCGTTCCGTGACAGGTCTTGCATTCTTCTTTGGAATCTACTTCTATCTTTTTCTCGGTACCGAAAACCGCTTCTTCAAAAGTCAGGCGTACATCCACCGTTTTATCCGCACCACGCATGGGGCCGTTTCTGGATGTTCTTCTGGCTCCTCCACCGAAAATATCTCCGAATCCGAACAAGTCGCTGAAAATATCTCCGAAATCCATTCCGGTAAAATCATACGCTCCACCGGCTCCTCCTGCTCCCTGATCAAATGCCGCATGACCGAACTGATCATACTGACGCCGTTTTTCCGCATCCGAGAATACTCCGTATGCTTCCGAAGCTTCCTTTAACTTCTTCTCCGCTTCTTCCGGATTCTCGGGGTTCATGTCCGGATGATATTTTTTCGCCAGCGCCCTGTATGCTTTTTTTATCTCATCATCACTTGCATTCTTCGGAACACCAAGGACCTCATAATAATCGCGCTTGTCCGCCATAACTGTTTCATTCCTCTCATCATCATATCACGAGAGGCGGAATCTCCACCTCCCGTGTATAATTATCTTTTTTAAGTTATTTCATCCACACCGTTTCTTTCGAAAAAATGTTTCATTATACCTCGCGGTAATCTCCGGCAAAATCATCGGATCCGCCGCTTGCGCCGCCGTCCGAACCGTCCGTGCTTCCGCCTGTCGGATTGGTGTATCCGGCAAATCCGTTGGGATCGGCACCGCCCGCACCCTGCATGGATTCATACATCTTCGTGAAGAGCGCCTGGGATTTCTCCATCATCTTCTCATGTGCAGCCTTCAGTTCGGATACTTCATCCTCCGTCATTTCGCGGTCCTTGGTTCTCTCGAGAATGTCTTTAACATTCTTAACCTCGGCTTCCACTTCCTCTTTCTCGGATGCGGAAATCTTATCGCCTACATCATTCAAAGCCTTCTCGGTCTGGAATACCATTGCATCGGCTTCGTTTCTGGCATCGATTGCTTCTTTCTTTCTCTTATCCTGAGCTTCGTATTCCGCCGCTTCCTTTACTGCCTTCTCGATATCCTCATCGGACATGTTGGATCCGGAAGTAATGGTGATGTGCTGCTCTTTTCCGGTTCCCAGATCTTTAGCGGAAACGTTTACGATACCGTTGGCATCAATATCGAAGGTAACTTCGATTTTCGGCATACCTCTTCTTGCGGGAGGGATTCCGTCGAGGCGGAACTGGCCGAGGGTCTTGTTGTCACGCGCAAACTGTCTCTCACCCTGGGTTACATGAATATCAACCGCTGTCTGGTTATCCTCTGCCGTGGAGAATACCTGGCTCTTCTTTACGGGGATAGTAGTATTTCTCTCGATTAACTTGGTAGCCACACCGCCCATGGTTTCAATTGCCAGTGAAAGCGGGGTAACATCGAGAAGTAAAATCTCTCCTGCACCGGCATCGCCTGCAAGCTTGCCGCCCTGGATGGAAGCACCGAGTGCAACACATTCATCGGGGTTAAGAGACTTGCTGGGTTCCTGTCCGGTTAACTGTTTAACCTTATCCTGTACGGCCGGGATACGGGTAGATCCACCAACCAGCAATACTTTTCCGAGTTCGCTCGGAGTTACGCCGGCATCCTGAAGTGCTCTCTGTACCGGAGCAGCCGTTCTTTCTACCAAATCTGCGGTCAGTTCATTGAATTTCGCTCTTGTTAAAGTTGCCTCATAGTGCTTCGGGCCGTCAGCCGTTGCAGTAAGATAAGGAAGGTTGATTTCCGTACTGGTTGCTGCGGAAAGTTCCTTTTTCGCTTTCTCGGCAGCTTCCTTAATACGCTGAAGTGCCATCTTGTCGTTTGAAAGATCGATTCCTTCCTGATTCTTGAATTCCTTAATAATGTAGTCGGAAATCTTCTGATCGAAATCATCACCACCGAGACGGTTATCGCCGGCCGTTGCAAGTACTTCGATAACACCGTCACCGATTTCGATGATGGAAACATCAAAGGTACCGCCGCCTAAGTCGTAAACCATAATCTTCTGCTCTTTTTCATTATCAAGACCGTATGCAAGTGCTGCTGCCGTAGGCTCGTTGATAATACGCTTTACATCCAGCCCTGCGATTTTTCCCGCATCCTTGGTTGCCTGACGCTGAGCATCGTTAAAATATGCCGGAACGGTAATAACTGCTTCCGTTACCTTCTCTCCGAGATATCCTTCCGCATCCGCTTTCAGTTTCTGAAGAATCATTGCGGAAATCTGCTGAGGAGAATATTTCTTTCCGTCGATCGTTCTGCCGCGGTCCGTACCCATATCTCTTTTAATGGACATGATGGTCTTGTCCGCATTGGTAACTGCCTGACGCTTTGCCGCTTCACCGACTAAACGGTCCCCGTTCTTGGCAAAAGCAACGATGGACGGAGTCGTTCTCATTCCTTCCGTATTTGCAATAACGGTAGGCTGTCCGCCTTCCATAACCGCTACGCAGCTGTTTGTTGTTCCTAAGTCAATACCGATAATTTTTCCCATTTTTATTACCTCCTGAGTATTTAACTCCTCTTTCCTTATTCTATTCTGGTCCTTCCGGACTACTTCTGCCCGGCCGGTTTTATGAAAAACTCCATATCCGGAGTATAATCAACAATCTCTTTGTTTTATCATCCCTCATTCGAGGCGGATATCCGGTCTCTATGATACGACGGCTACCATGGAATGACGGATGACGCTGTCACGATAGGTATAACCTTTTTGAAGTTCCTGTGCAACGATTCCACTTTCGTATTCGTCGCTTTCACACTGCATTACCGCATTGTGCAATTCCGGATTGAATTCCTTTCCGACGGCCTCGATCGGTTTTACATCCAGCTTCTCAAGTTCTCCCATCAGCTGTTTGTATATCATCATCATGCCTTCCGCATGTGCGCTTCCCTGTTCCTCTTCGGGAATGGATGCAAGACCTCTTTCAAAATTATCAACGACGGGAAGGAGCTTTTCAATGACGCTCTTTGCTCCGGCTTCAAACATCGTTTCCTTTTCTTTATCGGTCCTTTTCCGGAAATTATCGAATTCCGCAAGCTGACGTTTTACCTTGTCTTCCAGTTCCTCAATTCTCGACTGCTTCGGATCGCTTTCTTCTGTGGCATCTTCCCCGGCTTCCTCTTCGGTTTCCACGGAGGCTTCCGTCTCGGCCGTTTCTTCCACAGCATCCTTCGCTTCCTCATTCGTGCCGTCAGCTTCCGACGCTTCGTCTTCCTTATTCAGCACTTCCTCATTTAAAACTTCTTCCATTTTATTCTTTCCCTTATTTTTCTTTTTTCCCAT
>OMRN01000019.1 GCA_900313265.1 uncultured Lachnospiraceae bacterium
AAAAGACCGGTATGTTTAAAACTGAAGGGCTTTAAACGGAAGGTCAGTTCTTTATAGGAAATCTCCCATTCTTCGGGAAGGTTCTTAAATTCCCATTCACCACCGCCTTTGCTGGAGCGGTGATAGTGACCGTTAAATTTCTTCCAGCCGGGATTCTTCTTCGGCGTATTCCAGATTACCTGCGGATCGGGACGCACTAAAGTGTAATCGCCCCAGCGTTCCAGTTTCTCGCCGGATGATGTTGCAAGTACTTCATAATCTTTCCAGTTGTCCGCTATCCACATATATTTATCCTTTTCTTCCTTTTTTTCTTATGATATCGGAAAGCGGGAGACTCTGCAAGAAATGAATCCGGAAAAATGACCCATTTCCTTTTCTTAATAAAAAGTTAATAATTGCTTGATTTTAGAAATAAAATAATGTATAGTAAAAATGATTGACATAACTCTAATGTTAAAAGAAAGTGAAAAGGCAGGTTAAGATTAAGGAGGATTAAAATGGAAGAGAATTCGAAAAATGGTTTGATTTCAATGATTTTAGGTATTTTTTCCCTGGCATCCGGTATTACGGGTTTTGGCGGAATTCTTGGGCTTATCGCCGGAATTGTCGCTTTGATTTTAAGCAAGGGTGCTTTAGAACTGAATGCACTGGATAAGAAAGCAAAGCTCGGAAAGATTTTCGGTATGATCGGAGTTATTATTTCCGTAGTTGGTATGATTGCTGCCATTCTTGTAATTGTGCTGCTTGGCGTAATGGGAAATAACTAATTATTTCAGAATAACCAAAAGAGATCACAATTAAATGTTAATGAATCACAATTAACGAATCGCACTTAAAAAGGAGGAATTCAAAAATGGACGGACAGAGAAATGTAAAGGCTCTGCTTTCACAGATTTTCGGAATTGTCAGCGTGGTTGTAGGCCTTTGCGGAGGCGGACTTCCTTTCGGCGTGGCTGCTATCATCCTTGGCAGTCTTGCAAAGAAGGATGATCCCGAAAACTCACAGGCAAAACTCGGATTTACTCTCGGTATTGTCGGAATAGCTGTTTCCGTAATTGCAACCATTGTTATTATTGCTTTAAGGGTTGCTGCGACAGTAGCGGCTTACAGGTAAAAAAGACTGCCCGGTTATTCCGAAGGGGATCAGGCAGTTGATGAAAAACGACACTGTATATAGTGCCTGGCAGAGGTGCCGGGCACTATTTTTTTGGAATTTGTGAAAAACGTAAAAAAAAACTTGCAAAGTTTGGAAATATATAATAAAATAACTCTTGCTGTGGCATGATAGTGATGATCCGCAAGGTTGCTGTGGGTTACACCCCGCAGGTTTTTGCGAGTAGCGAATGTCAAGTCAAGATACTGGCGACAAGTCACTGTACAAAACATTTTAGTCTGCAAAATGCAGAAACGACGTGTAGAACCGAAAGGATACGAGGTCGGATTAATTCTTAAGTAACGTATTCCGGCAGGACACACACGGGAGAGTGTACAGTCACCGCTTGTCTCACTTATTACCAAAAAGTGCGAAAAGGAGGCGACTTTTTTTATGGCAAATCAGAATATGAGAATTACACTCAAAGCTTATGATCACACAACGGTTGATGCTTCCGCAAAGAAGATTATCGACATGGCAAAGAAGAACGGATCCATGGTCAGCGGACCGGTTCCCCTTCCTACAAAAAAGGAAGTGGTTACCATTATTCGTGCGGTTCATAAGTACAAAGATTCCAGAGAGCAGTTCGAGCAGAGAACTCACAAGAGACTCATCGACATTATCAATCCCACTGCAAAGGTAATGGAATCCATGAAGAGTATGGAACTGCCCGCAGGTGTAAGCATCAACATTAAGATGATGTAATTTCCATATATAAGGTAACGATAGTAAACAACAATAAACAAACCTTCTACTAACTAGTATGCATCCGACTTTACTTAAGATGCCGCTGTAGTAGGAACGAAGGAGGACAAAATGAAGAAAGCGATTTTAGCAACAAAAGTCGGAATGACCCAGATCTTCGCAGAAGACGGAACACTCATTCCCGTAACCGTTCTTCAGGCAGGCCCCTGCGTAGTAACCCAGGTTAAGACGATTGAAAACGACGGTTACGAAGCAGTTCAGGTTGGCTTTGTTGACAAGAAGGACAAAATCATTAACAAGGATGCAAAGGGCAAGAAGGAAGTTATCCATGCTCACGGCGTAGGAAAAGCTATGCAGGGTCACTTCAAAGCAGCCGGAACAACATCCAAGAGATATGTTCGTGAGTTCCGTTTTGAGAACAGCTCCGAATATGCACCTGCCCAGGAAATTAAGGCAGACATTTTTGCCGAGGGCGATAAGATTGATGCTACTGCAATCACCAAAGGAAAAGGTTTCCAGGGTGCGATCAAGAGACTTGGTCAGCACAGAGGACCCATGAAGCACGGTTCCAAGTTCCATCGTCATCAGGGTTCCAACGGT
>OMRN01000292.1 GCA_900313265.1 uncultured Lachnospiraceae bacterium
AACAAAAGATATGATTTGGCGAAAAGGCGATACGATGTTTTACAAGGGTGGGGTTACTGATCCGGACTATTGTGTTTTGCGTTTCACGGCAGAAAGCGGCAGGTACTATTGTGATTTGAAAACAGAGAGTTTTACAATTGAGTAGGAATTTTATCAAAATGAAAGAAAAAGGAACCAAATCCGAATCAAGAGGTATTAATTTTGAAAAAAGATACTTATCATCACGGCAATTTAAGAGTGGAACTGATTGAGAAAGGGCTGGAATACATCGATCAGTATGGCGTGGAAACGCTTTCCATGCGTAAACTGGCGGATACGGTTGGTGTGAGTTCGGCGGCTCCCTATGCGCATTTTAAAAACAAAGAGGCATTTTTAAGTGCCGTCCGGGATTATATCAACGAGCAGTTATACAATACACAGATGGCAACGCTTCAGAATACAAAAGAACCGAGCAGAGTTCTCCTGGAATTAGGAAAAAGTTATATAATGTTCTTTTACAAGAACCCGTTGTATTATCAATTTTTGTTTTCAAAAAATGATGAAGATGTGAGTATCAACCCTTCGTTTGTTATGTTTAAGGAAGTGGTTTCGGATATCCTTAACCGGTTATATCAGGGAAAAATCGATGAAGATTCCGTCCATGCAAAGGTTTTGGCACTTTGGTCCATGGTTCATGGTCTGGCGAAACTGGTAACATTAAAAGGAGTGGTGGATACCGACAATCTTGAGGAAGAGATTGAGAAGGTTTTAAGCTCGATCATGGTGTAAGTCATAAAAATGGCTGCCGTGCGTGAATATCTGACAGAATACAAAAAACTGCATTCATATGAGTGCAGTTTTTTGTATGAGTGCGATAGCTTTTATTTTTAAATCTTGACACTGATAAGATAGCATTTTATAATCTTATCAGTGATAAGTTTCAAGATGGAGGAGGATCCGCTATGTATCGATTATTTTTTATTGCAAAAAACAATATGAAAAAACAAAAGAGCGATATGATTACATTCTTCATTATGACATTCTTATCCTCCTTTATGATTTATCTTTGCCTGAATCTTTTCGTCGGAACGTTCCGGCTTTGCAATACAAACAAAGAAGTCATAAACGGGGCGGATATCATTTTTCTTCGCGGGAACGATGATATAAGCGGATTCAAATTAAAAGAGATTATTCAGGGAAATGAAAATGTTACGAATTATGAAGAAAACAAGTATTTAAGCACTATGTCAAAATATCGTAAGCAGGGCGATTTAAAATGGTCCAATTATTCCTTTGCGTTTGCATCTTATGATGATGAAAGGGAATATCAAACGGTCAGTATCAATACGAAAAGATTCTACGGCAGTGACATTGTTCTTCCGGTTACCATGTCCACAAATTTTACGAAAGGGGATATCATCGAGTTTAAATTTGGGGAAAATATTTATGATTTCAAAGTGGCAGGTTTTAATGAAGATTATGTATGGTCTTCTCCTGTTAATCTCGGAGCATATTATTGCTATATTTCCGAAAAAATGTATGAAAGAGTTGAATTTGAGAGCAGAAAAAATATAACACCCGGTTATCTTGTAAAAGTTCAACTTTCAAAAGATGCTCTTAAGAATCATGTTTCCGCAT
This sequence comes from uncultured Lachnospiraceae bacterium, assembly GCA_900313265.1. Taxonomy (GTDB): domain Bacteria; phylum Bacillota; class Clostridia; order Lachnospirales; family Lachnospiraceae; genus UBA3766. The sequence goes on from OMRN01000292.1 coordinate 1,618, forward strand.
CTGATGCGACAGATGAAATTCTCGGAGAGTATAACATGTGGCTTCAGTCCTATCAGAATATGCACCCGGACTATGTTTCGGATATTTCAAACGAAATCCCGTGCGATACGTTTATGATGACTGGAATGATTCTTCCGTTTATTTTTATTGCAGTAATCCTGGTATTTGCCCTGATTATTCTCGGAATTGCACTGGTGGTCATCGATTTTTCGGTAAAGAATTTCATCATGGATAACATGAAGAACATCGGCATTATGGAAGCCGGTGGATATACGGTAAAGGAAATGATAGGGATTCTGTTAATGCAGCTTCTGTCGGTTTCTCTTGCCGGCAGTTTCTTTGGAACATTGCTGGCATTTCTCATTCAGGGGAAAATCGGTTTTATTATGCTTTATCTTCTTGGTCTGTCCTGGAATCAAAAGGCGGATATGACGGTTTTGGCGGTTGTGGTTTTGGGAATTTGCACTATAATATCGATATTTACACTTTTGCTCGGCAGACAGTATAAAAAAACGAGTGTTTTGGAGGCATTGAGGGGCGGAATTCAAACACATAATTTCAGGAAAAATCTCTTTCCTTTTGATAAGACCAATCTTCCGGTTTCTGTGACGGTGGCACTCAAGGAAACATTTGGTAAATTTAAAAGTCAGATTGGTGTTATTGTCATCATTGCGATTCTGGCATTCTCAGCCGGACTGGGGTTTGGTATTTATGAGGTCATGTCCGATGCGGATGCACTTCTTAATTTTTGCGGTTTAGATATTGCGGATGCAAGTTTCCTAGGTGATCAAAACATGTATAACACAGTTGAAAAATATGATTCCGTCGAATCCATGCGCCGTGAATACTGGTGGTCGCTGGATCTTGTGTCGGGAAATAAAGTAAAAAGAATTTCAACAAGATGTATATCGGATACATCCTCCATGAAAACGGAGTCGATGGTGGAAGGTCGCTGGCCGAAATATGAAAATGAGATTGCACTCGGTGTTTCTGCCGCTGAAAGTTTGGAGAAGAAAGCAGGTGACACCGTGATTGTACGAAACGGAGAAGAGGAAGCATCCTATCTTGTGACCGGTATTTATCAGACCATGAACAATATGGGAATGATGGTGTATTGTACGACCGATGCATTTGAGAGAATCGGAAGTCTGCCTGACGAGATGAGTACCTATGTGAATCTGAAGAAAGGATATACCTTTGATGATTTTGAAAAAGAGTTTAAAGGGGACTTTCCGGATACCGAGGTGAACGATGAATATGCATCCATGGGCGGACTGTTTACAACAATCAGTGCCTCCATCAAAGCGGTTATGTTTGTCATTATGCTGGTAACCGCATTTATCGTGGCCCTTTCGGAAGCATTATTGATTCGTACGCGTATCACAAAGGAATGGAAAAATTTTGGAATTCACATGGCACTTGGTTTTACATCCGGGCAGTTGAACGGTCAGATTCTGGCTTCAAATTTGCCTGCGGTAATTATAGGAATCGCATTTGGACTCGCAATAGTCAGTGCATTCGGAGACAAGGTGGTTCTTCTGATGTTTTCCATGTTTGGGTTTCAAAAGGTCGCATTCCGGATTTCGCCGCTTTCCTATATGATTGTTATTGCGGTTATAGCCGGTGTTGCGATGCTGGTTACATGGTTAAACGGAACGAAAATAAAGAAGTTAGAGCCGGTTAAAATGATTACGGAAGAATAGGTTTCGCTTTGTCTCTTGTGTTATAATTTGGAAAAGACTAATCTTACTATGGTTCTTTTTAAGAAGATTAGAAAAACTTCCAAATTCGATAAAAAATTCGAAATTTGGAAGTTTTTGCATTTGACAAGTAAGTATCATTTATTATAGAATTATGCCATAGAAAACTTCCAAAACTTTAATAAATTATAGGATTTGGAAGAAATGGAGAATGATTATGGTAGGTAGAGTAGAAGAACAAAAATTGTTACAGTCGCTTTTGAAAGAGGATGAGTCTCAATTTGTGGCTGTTTTTGGAAGACGCCGTGTCGGAAAAACATTCTTAGTAAGAGAAAGTTTTGATTATAAGTTTACATTTCAACATACGGGAATCAGCACCGATTCTATAATAAAGTCTGCCAGAAAGAAAACGCAACTCGAAGAGTTTTCAAAATCACTTTCAGAAGCAGGATTCAAGCCGAAAAACGAACTATCATCGTGGTACGAAGCATTTGACTGTTTAAAAGAAATAATAAAAAAATCTAAGGATAAGAAGAAGGTAATATTCATAGATGAGTTATCCTGGATGGATACGAAGGGCAGTGAACTAATCTCTGCACTTGAGAGCTTTTGGAACGGATGGGTGACGGCACGCAAGGAAAAAGATGTAATTCTTATTGTATGTGCATCTGCAACATACTGGATGATGGATAATATCGTTAATTCGAAAGGTGGATTACATAATAGAATTACTGTCAGAATAAATCTTAAACCATTTACATTGGGAGAATGCGAAGAGTATTTGGCTTCGAAAAATATAAAATTCAACCGCCATCAGATAGTTCAATGCTATATGATTCTTGGAGGTGTACCTTTTTATTGGAGTCTTTTAAAAAAAGGAAAGAGTCTTCCTCAAAATGTTGACGATCTTTTCTTTAAGGAAGGCGCTCCGTTGCAGGATGAATATAATAATCTTTATCGTGCTTTATTTAACAAACCGGAACAATATATCAAGATTATCGAAGCACTTTGCAATGTAAAAAAGGGAATTACCAGAGATGAAATATGCAAAAAAACGAGAATTCCAAGTTCCGGTGAACTAACAAAGAAACTTAAAGAATTGGAGAATTGTGGATTTATAAGGAAATATGTTCCTTTTGGCGCAGAAAGCAAAAATTCGCTTTATCAGTTGATAGATAACTACACATTGTTTTATAACAGATTTTTGAAAACAAATAGATATGACGAGAACTACTGGAAAAGTGCAAGTAATTCCGGTGAAGTGAACGCATGGAGTGGAGTGGCATTTGAGAGAGTATGTTTAGAACATATTCCACAAATAAAGAATGCGCTAGGAATAGCAGGTGTTCAAACGGATGTAAATTCATGGAGATGCGATGCAGACTCCGAAAAAGGAATTCAGGGATCACAGATAGATCTATTAATTGTCAGAAAAGATCAAGTTATAAATGTATGTGAAATGAAATATAGCGAATCCAATTATTCTCCGGATTTGGCTTTTGATAAAGCTATGCGAAGGAGAATATCTGATTTGAGGATTTCGACAAAGACAAAATATGCGATACATTCAACATTAATAACGACGTATGAGGTTGAGGAATCATCGTATTCTGGGAATATTCAGGCTATAATAAC
>OMRN01000453.1 GCA_900313265.1 uncultured Lachnospiraceae bacterium
GTTTTCGGCGAAGTCGGGAAGAAGGAAACGGGGGATGAATTCTACAGGATGATTATTCTGGGGGATTATCACAAAAACAGCGATGCCGATAAGGGATATAACGGTTTGACGGATTACGGTTTTTCGGGAAATGAGCGAATTAAAAGTTTTATGCGGAATATCGGATTTTATGTGGAGGAGAACCGTATTTCCGTAACGGGATATACCGAACCTTCCGAAATGCTTCTCGGCGTTAAGTATAAAGCTCGTCTGCATTCGGATATGGTCGTATTGGGATATGATTCCAAACCGGATATAAAAGAAAACGGGCAGGTTCTTCCAATCGGTTTCATGGCGGAGAAAGATGCTTTAAATCATGTGGAAATGACGGATAATGTATTTGAAAACCAGAACAAAGTCTTTCAAAGTTTATCCGGTGTTGACGGCGTGTTTGAACCGGTAAGCGAAAATCTTATCACGGTGGATACGGACGGTTTAATATTATCGGAGGAAGAAAATCCCGTCATTTATGCGGAGAATACCGGAAGCGGACTACTTGTTTTCCGCGTATCGGAAACGGACAATCCGGTCTATATGCAGATTGCTTCTTCCGTTTTACCGGGTGAAACGGAAGGATTATATTATGATATATCGGAGAATATGGCATCCGGAAGCGATTCCTGCCCGTGGATTTCCTTCGCGGCAAAACTCTGGGAGTCGGGCAGCAACCATTATCTTTCACTCAGGTCGGGAGATGGCTTCCCGGGATATTTTCCGACGGATGACATCTATATCTATGAGTTAAACCGTGATAAAATGACGGAAGCGGAAGAGTCATTAAAGAGTGAGCCGTTTGTTACGGAGATCATTCGAAACGGTTATATGAAAGGCCGTGTGTCGGTTAAGGATGACAGAAGGGTGCTTTTCTTATCCGTTCCCTATGAGGAAGGATGGAAAGTGAATATTAATAATACGGATGCCGAGTGTGTTCCCGTTTTAAACGGCACATTCCTCGGAGTTGTTCTTCCGGATAAGGGCGAGTACGAGATTGAGTTAAAATATCACTGCCCGGGTGCAAAGGCGGGAGGCTTTATTTCACTCGCCGGGCTTGGTCTGCTTGCTTTATTGCTTGTAACGGAGATGAAGAAATACCGGAAAAAGAAAGTAAAGAATTTTTAGAAGATATTGTTCGCAGAAGACGAAACAGATTTTATGGAAAGGGAGTAATTCGTGGAACTGCTATTTTATATTTTTATCAAGCCGTTTGTTATGGTATTTGAAATAGCTTTCAGCGTATTTGGACGGATATGGGATACAGTACCCGTTCTTTCAATGACTTTTCTTTGTGGATTGATCATTTATCTTCCGATGTATATTGGCAGTAAACTGTATCAAAGAATGGAATTTACAACAGAGAATGAGAAAATACCATTATGGAAAAAACGGTGCGGAATAATCAGGATGATTTCTGGGATGATAATCCCTATTTTTTCGCAAATATTTATTTGTTTTTCTGTTTTGATTTTTGTTCGTGAAAATTCATATTTAAAGGGAATACAATTATGGCTGATTAGGGATTTATCCAGTCCGGATTTAATCATTGCACATACGGTTAATCTTCTTCCTGCATTGTATTTACTGTTGAGTGTACTACTTTTGTTTATTCGTAAAGAGAACGTATTTGTAAATATTATTTCTTTGGCAGAATATATCATTCTATCAGCAGTTATGTATGCAATGCCTTCTGCGGTTTGTTATTTTTGGATTTTGTTTTGCATATGCCGTATTATTACCGATATTATGATGTATATATGGGGAAAAATCCGACAGAAAAAGAAAGAAACAATTGTGGCTGAAAAAACAGATAATATAAAGCAAGGTAAACCGGACTATTTGGTTTATTTTGCTGGACTTATGTTTTTGATTTTGTTTGCCGGTTTTTTTATTCCGACGAATATTATTAAAATATCGACGCAGGAATTCGTGGATATAACCGACATGAAAAGTCCCTTATATTTTATTCTTTATTCCATGGCAATTTCAGTCGGACTGTTTGGTCTTTACGGGACTGCATATTATTTGTTTTTCGGACCAAAGGTTAAAGTGTTTTTAGAAAGATTAATATGGGTATTTGCCTGCATCGCTTCAATTGATTATATTTTTTCGGGAGCCTATCAGGGGGAGATTTCTTCGGCACTGACTTATTTTGATCCAAAGGAATTTGATTCTGTGCACATAGTATTAAGCATGGTATTTTCAGTTGCCCTTTCTGTTCTCGTTGTAGTTCTTATGGAAAAGAAGATAATAATCATGAAACTGATTATTGTCGCAGAATTAGCAGTTTTACTGATTTCAATCGTTGCAAATACTGTTATTATTTCCGTGGAATATCGTCAGATGGATTATCTTCGGACTGAAGAAGAGAAACCTTGCATAACACTTGGAAAAAAAGGAAAAAACGTTGTTGTTTTGGTTATGGATCGTGCACTCGGTCCGGTTGTTCCGTTTCTGTTCGAGGAAAAACCGGAGCTTAAGGAAGAGTTTGACGGTTTTATTTATTATCCGAATACGGTTTCCTTCGGGGCATATACGAATACCGGTATACCGGCTGTGTATGGAGGCTATGAGTATATTCCGGAAAAAATGAATTTCAGAGATGATATTTCTCTTGCTGATAAGCACGATGAGGCACTTAAGGTACTTCCGGTTTTGTTTTCGGAAAATAATTATTATACAACAGTTATTGATCCGGCATATGCCGGATACAACTGGATACCGGATTTGACTATATTTGATGCGTATCCTGATATTCATGCGTATCTTTTAGAGGGCAAGTTTAAGAATCAGTATCCGGATGATTATGTTCGCGAAGAAGAGATGCTTAAAAGAGATTTCTTTGCACATGCATTTATGAAGATGATACCTCTTTCCTGGCAGGATTTTCTTTATGATTCCGGCACTTATTGTGATTTAAATGCTAATCAGTGTATACGTACAAGCAAGTATACACAGAATGGATATTATACCAATTTTCTAAACAGCTATTATGTTTTGAAGAATCTGCCGGCAATAACAAATTTTGAAGAAAATGATGAAAATCATTTTGTTTCATTTTATAATGCGGCACCGCATATGGAGTGCCTGCTACAGGAGCCGGATTATATTCCAAAGAAAAATGTGGATAACAGACCATTCCATCCGGAGGATGTTTTTCAACTGCAGGCAGGAGACAGAGTATTGAATATGTATCTGCCATCTCAGGTGGAATTTTATCAGGTAGATATGGCAACATTTCTTATGATGGGAGAGTGGTTTGAATATTTAAAAGAAAATGACTGTTATGATAATACCAGAATCATTATTGTTTCCGATCATGGTGGAGATATAGGGCATTTGGATGCAATGCTCGAAAATAAACTGGATTTGGAATGCTTTCTTCCTGTGTTAATGGTGAAAGACTTTGATATGCATGGATTTTCGGAATCCGAGGAATGTATGACCAACGCAGATGTTCCAAATCTTGCTGTAGAAGGTTTATTTCAAAATGCAGAGAATCCTTTTACCGGCAATAAACTAGATGGTCATGAAAAAGATAAAGAATCCGAATGGCATATTCTATATTTGGAAGAGAATACATTAAGGGAAAATCCGGGGAATACTTTTCAGCCGGGTTTGTGGTATTCGCTAAAAGGGAATCCGTATAATCTTTCAAATTGGAAATATTTGGGAAAATACTAGATATTATATCTTGTCGTGGTTGTGAAAGCGGCGAAAAAAGAATGGGGTTAGATTAGAAACACATAAACGGGTGACAACGGATGAAGATAATAGTTATCGGTGCGGGTCCGGCCGGCCTTACAGCAGCATATGAGTTATTATCCAGCGGCAAAAATTTAGAAGTAGTCGTATTAGAAGAATCCTGTTATGTTGGAGGGATATCCAAAACGATAAACTATAAAGGTAACCGGATGGATATGGGCGGTCATCGTTTTTTCAGCAAGGACGAAAGAGTAAACAAATGGTGGGAACAGATGTTGCCGATGCAAGGAGCTCCGGCTGTTGATGATATTATGCTAAGTCGTAACATTTCAACTTTTGAAGGCGGACCGGATCCGGAGAAAGAAGATAAAGTCATGCTGTTAAGAAGAAGAGTATCGAGGATTTATTTTGACAGCAAATTTTATGATTACCCTGTTTCGTTTAAAATGCAGACTTTTAAAAATATGGGTTTTATCAATACGATGAAGGTCGGTTTTTCCTATTTGGGTGCTGTGATTCATAAACTGCCGGAAGACAATCTTGAGAATTTCTATATTAACCGGTTTGGACGAAAACTGTATTCCATGTTTTTTGAATATTATACGGAAAATCTCTGGGGAAGGCATCCAAGAGAAATTGATGCTTCCTGGGGAGCGCAACGCGTGAAGGGGCTTTCAATATCAGCCATTTTTAAAGATGTTTTTGGAAAAATTTTCAAGGGCAAGAAACGAAGAGTAGAAACATCGTTAATTGAGGAGTTCAAGTATCCGAAACTCGGACCGGGTGAACTTTGGGAGGTAACAGCCGGTAAAATTGAAGAACTCGGCGGACATATTATTATGAATGCCGAAGTAAATGGTATATATAAAGACTGCATGGAACCTGGAAAACCGGAAAATGGTGGGAAATCAAATCAGAGAGTTGTTTCGGTGAAGTATACTTCAGGTGGCTTGGAAAGGATAATCGAGGGTGATTGTTTTATTTCATCCATGCCTCTAAAAGACTTAATTCTTGGAATGAATGATGTTCCAAAAGATATTCAAGAGATTGCGGCAGGACTTCCTTACCGTGATTATATGACATTGGGAGTGCTGGTTTCCGGTATCCAGTTAAAGAATAAAACAAAA
>OMRN01000265.1 GCA_900313265.1 uncultured Lachnospiraceae bacterium
AAAGATAAGAAAGCACCCGGCCCCGCATACAATCCCGAAGAAAAGAAGCCGGTGATCAAGTGCAGCATCTGCAACGGCGAAAAGGTCGGGGGTTTTGTCGTGCTTTCGACCGGGATTTTTGAAGAAGACATGCTGATTAAAAACGATTCCGATTTAAGGGAATTTAAGAAAAAATACGGCATTGAGGGTGAAATAGAGAAAATTTATTAAAAGGATATCGAAAAATGAGCGATTCTTCCAAAGCGGAAAATTCATATAAATATTTCGAAAACAGGGATTGCAGATACTATCCGTGTCATAAGGGGGCAGAGCATATAAACTGTCTTTTCTGTTACTGCCCGCTGTACCGGATGAGCGAATGCCCGGGAAATCCGGTTTATAAAGAAATAAACGGAAAAATGTGCAAAGTCTGCACCAACTGCACCTTCCCGCACCGGGCGGAGAATTACGAAAGAATCATGGAGATTCTGAAAAATGCCGATTAGGGGAAAAACGCATACGGTTTCCCCTTTACTTTTACACTTTAAAGTGACATAATAATCTTTGTGTCAGACAATAAGGAAAATGAAAGGAATCTTAAGAAAATGCCGATTACAGAAATACTGGACCGTAACTGTAAACTTTACGGAAATGATATCTGCTTAGTGGAAATCAATCCGGAAATTCAGGAAACCAGAAGAGTAACATGGAAGGAATATGAGCTGATTGAGCCGAATCCGACCACGCATTACCGCAGAGAGATTACCTGGAATGTTTTTGAAGAAAAGGCAAACCGTTTTGCCAATATGTTAATATCCCGCGGAGTAAAAAAGGGAGACAAGGTTGCGATTCTTTTGATGAACTGCTTAGAGTGGCTGCCGATTTATTTCGGTATCTTAAAAACCGGTGCACTGGCCGTTCCCTTGAACTTCCGTTATACATCGGATGAGATTGATTACTGTTTAAATCTTGCGGATGTGGACGTTCTCGTATTCGGACCGGAATTTATCGGCCGTGTTGAGGAAATCGCAGAGAAGATTTCGAAACACCGCCTGCTTTTTTATGTCGGTGAGAACTGCCCGACTTTTGCGGAGTCCTATTCGGAACTTACCGCAAATGCATCCAGCCAGTCTCCGCAGATTCGATTAACGGATGATGATTACGCGGCCATCTATTTTTCATCCGGAACGACGGGCTTCCCGAAGGCAATTCTGCATAAGCACAGAAGTCTGGTTCATTCCTGCAAAGTAGAGCAGAACCATCACGGACAGACCAAGGACGATGTGTTCCTTTGCATTCCGCCCCTTTACCATACGGGCGCAAAAATGCACTGGTTCGGTTCCTTCTTAGCCGGCGGCAAGGCCGTGCTTTTAAAGGGTACCAAGCCGAAACTGATTCTCGATGCGGTTTCAAAAGAAAAATGTACGATTGTATGGCTGCTCGTTCCCTGGGCACAGGATATTTTAGATGCCATTGACCGCGGAGACGTAAAACTTGAAGATTACGAACTTTCCCAGTGGAGACTGATGCATATCGGCGCACAGCCCGTTCCGCCCAGCCTTATCGCACGCTGGAAGAAAGTTTTCCCGAATCACGAATACGATACCAACTACGGACTTTCCGAATCCATCGGACCGGGCTGCGTACATCTCGGCGTTGAGAATATCCACAAAGTCGGCGCCATCGGCAAGGCAGGCTTCGGCTGGCAGACCCGAATCGTGGATGAGAACCGCAATGATGTAGCAAAGGGCGAAGTCGGAGAACTTGCGGTGAAGGGTCCCGGCGTTATGGAGTGCTATTATCATGACGAAGCGGCTACCAAAGAAGTTTTGGAAGACGGCTGGCTCTTTACCGGTGACATGGCGCAGGAAGACGAGGACGGCTTCATCTTCTTAGTTGACCGTAAGAAAGACGTGGTCATCTCCGGCGGTGAGAATATTTATCCGGTACAGATCGAAGATTTCCTTCGCAGCAATATCGCCATCAAGGACGTTGCGGTAATCGGTATTCCCGACAAGCGTCTCGGAGAAGTCACCGCGGCCATCATTGAAGTAAAGGAAGGCTATACCTTAACGGAAGAGGAAGTTGTCGACTTCTGTCACGAACTTCCGAGATATAAAAGACCGCATAAGATTATTTTTGCGGATATTCCGAGAAATCCGACCGGAAAAATCGAGAAGCCGAAGCTTCGCAAGATTTACTGCGGGGAAAGCCTCGTAGCGGCACAAAACCGCGGTTAAAGAACTTATATAACTAAAAATACGAACACAGGAAAAGGAGGATTGGTTTATGGCTGAAATAACACTGACCATCGATAATTTTGAAGAAGAAGTATTAAAGTCGGACGTTCCCGTACTGGTTGATTTCTGGGCATCCTGGTGCGGTCCCTGCAAAATGTTAGGCCCCGTGATTTCCGAAATTGCCGATGAAAGCGACGGAAGTTTTAAGGTAGGCAAAGTCAATGTGGATGACGAGCCCGAACTCGCCGAGCAGTACGGCATCATGAGCATTCCTTCGATTTTTGTTTTTAAAGGCGGGGAAGTTGTGAATAAACAGATCGGACTTACCACGAAGAAGGATCTGCTTGCCATGATTAAACCGTAAAATAAAGAAAAATTCTTAAATTATCATAAACCGCCCGCAACCGGGCGGTTTTGTGTTATAATACCGTTTAACTCTAAAGAGGAAGATGCGTCTGACTCAAAGAAAGGAAAAAGAAATATGGCTGTTTATAATCCCAAATCACTGATTGCGGAT
>OMRN01000307.1 GCA_900313265.1 uncultured Lachnospiraceae bacterium
ACCGATGATTCTGGATTTGTTCATTTCCTTTTCGGATTTGATGGACATATAACGAACCAGAATATGAGGCATTCCGAAGTAACCGAGACCCCAGCCGAAACCGCTTAAAATATCCTTGATCGAATCCCAGTTAAACTGACCGGAAGAAAGAATATTGTAATAGTTTTCCGGTGTTTCAACCGCACGGGGAATATAATCCGCACCGTTTACAACCGCGATTGCGACAATCGGCGTAGCCATAAGAGCCATTAACATCAAAAGTCCCTGGAAGAAGTCTGTCCAGCAAACCGCATTGAAACCGCCCATGAATGTATAAATCAGAATTACGATGGTCGCACCGATCATCGCATACTGCGACGGAATTCCGAATACCTTGTTAAATAAGGATCCGCAGGCCACAATACTGGATGCGGAATAAATACAGTAAGCCACGCAGAAAATCACCGCGCAGACAACCTGCAGCGCTGGATTGGTGGATTTAAAACGATTGGTCAGAAACTGTGGAATCGTAATCGAGTCATTTGCCAGAATGGACATTCTGCGAAGTCTCGGTGCCACGAATACCCATGCAAGCAGTGTTCCGAGGAATAATCCAACGGAAATCCAGATCTGCCCCATACCATATGCAAAAATAGAACCGGGCAGTCCCATCAGTACCCAGGCACTCATGTCGGATGCACCCGCACTAAGTGCGGCAACGAATCCGTTCATCTGGCGTCCGCCTAAGAAGTATGCTTTATCACCGGTCTGCTTACGGCCTTTGATAAAGAAAAATACACCGATACCCATTACCAGTACAAGATACAAGATAAAGGCTATCATCTCCAAAATTTCACCGTTTCCCATTTTTTCCTCCTACCTGTAATTTATATATGCTTATATTTCTTTCTTTTCCTCTTCAATCAGAGTCCCTCTGCAATACGGACAGATTTTCGGTTCCTGACGGAAACCCAAATGCAGTTTTTTCTTACAATGCGGGCATCTCCAGTATACTACCCGGACCACAATGCCCGAGACAATCAGCCCCACTCCCAGAACAAGCAGCGCCAGCTGTGCCCATCCCGTAAAGAAAAATGTTCCGCCGATAGCAACAACCGAACTGACAAACAGCCAGTTTGACAGTTCTCCGGCCTTTTTATAATTCATTTTCATATTAAGCTTTCGGCTCCTCTTTTATTCCGAATTTGATTCCGATGGTGCTCCAGACAAAAAGTCCGATTCCGATTATTACAATGAATAACGAAATAAACTGAGAGGTCGAGAACACTCCGACCGCACCCCGGTGATCGTTTCGTAAGAATTCCACGGCAAAACGTCCGATGGCATAAAGAATCAGATATAAAGAAAGAATCTGTCCTCTTTTCTTTAACTTCGTTGCCGCAATCAGTAAAATACCCGCAATCAGGAAATTACCGGCCGACATAATCAGCTGTGTCGGAATCAGTTTTACACCGGCAGGCGCAAGACTTCCCTCGGGAAATACAACGCCGAAAACCGAGTCCGTAATTCTTCCGTAACAGCATCCCGCAAGGAAACATCCGATACGCCCGAATCCCTGTGCAATGGAAACTTCCGGCATAATTAAATCCATAACAATGAGCGGATCTTTCTTTTTTAAAGTAAAATAAACCGCTCCCACAATCAGGGCAAGAATGATTCCTCCGTAAACCACGAAGCCCCCGCCCCCGAGATAGGTCATCGGTGACTTAATAAAATCCGGCCATTCCACGATTAAATACAGAATTTTTCCGCCGCCAAAGCCGCAGATTAATCCGATTAACACCAGATCGAGAACCACTTCCGGATCGATTCCCGCTTTTTTCGCCCTGTAAATTGCCACCAAAACTGCCACAATGACGCCGATTGCAATCATGAGGCCGTATCCGTGGATTGTAAATTTTCCGATTGTAAAAATATCGTTATGCATTTTTTCTCTCTCTGATTCCCCGTTCCCGGTCGTATCCGGCGCGATATCTTTTATTAGTAAACATTCCCGCCGGCTATTTCACTGCAAATCACTTTCAACATATTACCATTTTTTGCTCATATTGCAAACATTTTAATCCGCCGGCTTCTTTTTAATCCCCCTCATCGCTGCTTCGAAGCCTTTCCGGCACATTCTCTTTCTTCACTTCTTTTACGAAATCCGGATGGGTCTCCCGGTATCCGTGCGGAACTCTCTTCGTAATACGAATCCCCATAAAATTCGCCCACCGTTCCGTATACATCCGGTAGTACGAAATCCCTTTTTCCTTACGCATCTTCTGAAAAGCGGGAATCATGCACCAGATTCCGGAAGGCGCGGAAATCACCGGAAGATAAAAAGGCCCCAAAAGCATGGACTGGAATGTATGTCCGTATTCATGCACCGCAACCTGGCTTATGATGCTCTCTTCATCTTCGATATCACCCTTCAGGTTGTAAGCAAGAAAAATAAACATCCCCATGGACATCGACTCTTCCCGGTCCCAGACGGTGGCAATGCTTTTCTCATAGCGGAAATGCGGTTTCTTTGCATGAACGGCAAAAATCACCAGCCCGACCAGATTCTGTATAATTCCCCATGTCCACTGCAAAGGGTAATAGAAAAATTCCAGAATTTTTTTCATAGGGTTTGCTTCTTATGCCTTTTTACTGTTTCAAAAAGAGGGACCGGTCATAAACCGCCCCCTCCTTTTTCATTCATTCTCTGTTTTGTCTCATCCGCCTACAGAAGATGTGCTCTGATTTCTTCCGCGCTCATGGAAGAAAGATAAGCGGGCGGAACATCAAAAATCGTCTTGCAGCCGGTCTGTCCTTCCGCCGCCATACGTACGGCAGCTCTGGCAAATGCTACCAGCACGGAAGATGTGAATTCCGGATTGGAATCAAGTTTTAAACTGTACTCTATAACATGCGTGTTCTCATCATTCCATCCGGTTTTTCCGCTGTGAATCACGAATCCGCCGTGAGGAATTCCGCTGTGATCTCTCATCAGCTCTTCTTCGCTGATAAAA
>OMRN01000338.1 GCA_900313265.1 uncultured Lachnospiraceae bacterium
ATCTTCCGTGGATAAACGGAATCGTCGGTGTTTTCTATATTGCCCTGGCGGCCGTGCTGATTGCCGGCCTTTATGAAATTAAGAATATGTTTGCCGCTGTGGCACTCGGCGGAATACTAGCGGCATTTCCGGCCGTGACGGGAACCTTTGCGTTCGGTTATACCTTAGACGGCTATATGCTTGCTTTTTTACTTTCCACGCTTGCCGTTTATCTGACACATAAATATAAGTGGGGCTTTATCCCGGGAATTTTTGCCATGGGTTTTGCCACCGGAATCTACCAGTCGTATTTCTTTACGGGCGCGCTTCTTGCGATTACCGTCTGCATGCTTGCCCTTTCGGAAGGGAAAGAATGGAAGAAAGTTCTCTCTTGGGCCCGGCGTTATGCGGCAATGGGCCTTGGCGGATATGTTTTTTACTTAATTGCCCTTAAAATCATGCTTGCCGTAAAACAGGTTACGCTAAGCGGATATCAGGGTACCGACAAAGTGATGGGGCTTTCTTTTTCCACAATTATTCCGGGTCTTAAGGCGGCATTTACGGATTTCAGGGAGTTTACCTTTGCCGGCGGGATTTTTACCGAGAATATTTTCATGAAAATTGCCTACACGGCATTTCTGTCGGTTGCGTTACTCGGCTTCGGATGGCAGATTTACCGGAATAAAGTTTATAAAAAACCGGTGAATCTTCTTCTCATCGTTCTTTGTGCCGTTTTGGTTCCGTTTACGGCCTCGGGCGTAAAAATCATGTCACAGGATTCGCTTTTCCACATTCTGATGAGAATGCCGTGGGCGGTGCTTTTTGCAACGGGAATTGCGCTTTTTGACCGGCTTACGCTTTCCGGCGAACGGAAAAAACAGAAAGAGGAAGGGATGGAAGTCATGCTCGTTCTTTTTAAAGTCATGGGTTTTGTCATGGCGTTTTGCATGATTTTTCATTTTATCTTAGCGGCAAATGTAGTATACTTTAACTTAAATGAGCGCTATGAAAAGACGTATGCGCTTGCGCTTCGGATTGCCGACCGTTTAGAGCAGACCGAAGGATACCGGCAGGGGGATGAAGTGACAATTCTCGGAGGTTTTCCGAATACCTTAAATTATCCGACCACCGATATTACGGGAAAAGTGACCGGCGGATATCATGAAACGTCGGGAGACATCGCCGTAGAATCTTCGGAAAAATATGCGGAATTTATGAAGCATTTCTTAAATGTGACGATTGTGGTTCCGGATTTTGAAAAGCAGATTGAAATCGGGGGAACGGAAGATTTTCTGGAAATGCCGTGTTTTCCCGAAAAAGGCAGCATCCGCCAAATTGACGGAGTCTGGATTATAAAAATCAACGGATAGGGGGATAACCATGAAAATTCTGGTAACCGGTGTGGGCGGACAGCTCGGCCATGATGTAATGAACGAACTTTCTCTTCGCGGAATCGAAGGAGTGGGAAGCGATCTTGCCGAAGAATACAGCGGAATGAAGGACGGAAGTGCCGTTGAGTCGATGCCCTATGTTTCGCTCGATATTACGAACGAAAAAGCCGTGAAAGAATGCATTCTTTCGGTAAAACCGGACGCGGTCATTCACTGTGCCGCCTGGACGGCCGTGGATGCGGCGGAAGATGAAGAAAACCGGGAGAAGGTTTTTGCGATTAACGAAAAAGGAACGCGCTACATTGCCGAGGCGGCAAAAAGCATTGACGCCAAAATGATGTACATCAGTACGGATTATGTTTTTAACGGACAGGGCGAAAAACCGTGGGAGGCGGACTGTAAGGATTTCGCACCTCTTAATGTGTACGGAGAGAGCAAACTGGCCGGAGAAAAGGCCGTATGTGCGAATCTTGAGAAGTTCTTTATTGTCCGTATTGCATGGGTTTTCGGATTAAACGGCAAAAACTTTATCAAGACGATGTTGAATGTCGGCAAAACCCGTGATAAACTTAATGTAGTATGCGATCAAATCGGTACCCCGACCTATACGGCCGATCTGGCTGTGCTTTTAGCCGATATGATTGTTACGGATCAATACGGGTTTTATCATGCCACCAATGAAGGCGGTTATATCAGCTGGTATGATTTTACCAAAGAGATTTTTCGTCAGGCGACCGAACTCGGACATGAAGAGTACAGGGAAGATCGTCTGGCAGTTTGCGCGGTTACTACCGAAGAATACGGTATTTCCAAGGCGAAAAGACCGTTTAATTCCAGGCTTGACAAATCCAAGCTTGTAAATTGCGGCTTTAAACCGCTCCCTGCATGGCAGGATGCATTAAGAAGGTATTTATCGGAGATTGAGGGACAGTAATATGTGGAAGAAGTTTTCTGTAACACAAAAGGTTATTTTTATCGGGATTATCGTCCTGATTGTTGTTGATATTATTCTGTGGGGGAACGTGGCGAAATTAAAAAGTCCTTCCGCACGCTTTGAAGATGCAATCAATGCGGGAAACATCGCATCCGCGGTAGCATCCTATAATGAAATGCAGGGCTCCTCACAGAAGAGTAACCGCTTTAATGCGGAGAAACTGGCCAACAAATACGCCAGAATCCGTCTGGCGGATTATCTTGCCGGAAACGCTAATTACGAATCGGTATCGAAAGATTTATACGAACTTCAGGGATCCGTTCTTAAAAACGACAAGCAGATCGGCGGTTATATCCAGGATATGGAGATGTGGAGAGTTTCCGAGTCGGCTTATGACAACGGACTTTTTGCCAAATCGGAAGAGCGTTATGAGGATGCCATCGAATTCTTCGGAGAAGTCGCTCCGGATTATACCTATTATCCGGAAGCCCAGGCGGAACTGAAAGAATGCAAGATGTTAATCGAGGAAAGAGCCGGCCGGACCATCGAGGAAGCACTGGCAATTATCAATATCAATGAAGATATCCGTACTTATCTGCAGGCGGTTGAAATTCTCGATGATTATATCGCCATCCATCCGAACGATAATTTCGTTCAGGCCAGAAGGGAACAGTTCCTGGATGAATACTATAACATCCAGTTAAAGAACATTAAGACCATGCTTATCAATGATGCCGAAGAAGAGGCACTTGAACTCGCCAAACAGTTACAGGAACTTCGCCCGGAAAGAACGGAAGCCGGCGAATACATTACGGAAATAACCGAGTTAATCAAGCAGAAGGAAGAAAAGGCGAAGGCGAAGAAAACGAAAAAGTAATCGGGGGACGATCAATGAGCACGCTTATCTTGATGA
>OMRN01000266.1 GCA_900313265.1 uncultured Lachnospiraceae bacterium
CCGCACTTATTTTTCGGTGCTTTGTCCTCCGGTACTTTGTTCTTCTGCATTATTCTGCAGTCGCGTCACTCCGTCGTACCAGATATCCATAAGATAATCGTTATCCGAAAATCTGTACATTCGGTCATCACTGACGTTGCTGTCCAAAAAAACAACACCGCAGACACGATCATCCTTCTCTACATAGTCAAAGATACTTTTCATATATTCTCCCTTGACCTTTTCATCGCTTCCCGAGTACGCAACTTCGGACAGAAGCACTTTCTTGTCAAACATTTCGAAGCACTCTGCCCGTCCCTCACCCAGATAATAATCCTCAAATCTGGTGTAGGAAGGGCTGCGATTGGCATCATGGTTTAAGGTTATACTTACATAATCCACATACTCATCTCCGGGATACCATCCTGCGGCTGTTTCATTGATACGGTTCGGAGACCAGATCCAGCGAACGTTTGGGGCAACCTCCTGACCGATTGAAACTACATGCCTCCACATATTGATATAATCCTGTTCTCCTCCGAAATATTGCCAGTGATACCAGCCCTGGTCTTCCGATGAGTATAGTTCCATCTCGTGAGCCAGTCGGATCAGCACCGTATTTTCACCAAATATTTCGTTAATATTTGAAAGATAATCGCGAATCAGTTCATCATGAACTCCGTTTGCGATATCCGTCAGAGTATAACCTTTTGGCTGCCATGTAATAAGCGGTGTCATCTGCTTTTGAACACAAAGCTGTGCCTTATTGATTGCAAAAGGCGTTCCCCACGGTTCAAACCATCCCAGGATATTCGGCTTTACCTTCAACCTTTCAATCTCTGCCGGTTCTTTCATATATATTCCGACGTTTTTAACCGAATCGTCAAATATGGTAACAGGCGCAGGAGACTTAAAAATTCCATTCGGTCCCGTAATCGATTCACATCCACAGAAACAGTTACCGAGATATATCAGCAGAAGAAACAGAATCAAAATCTTTTGATATTTTCTCATTTTGAAAGTCCTCTTCCTCTAAAACCCGCGTTCCCCAACCCGTACCGTCAGCGCATCGCATAAGACCGGCAATACGGATATATGCCATTAAAAAACTTAAAATAAGCACCAATACAGGGATCAGCAGAAAATAAAACCACGGAAGTTTTCGGAATGCACGTATATGGCGTATCCCGAATCCCAGATAACATCCAAGTACAACAAAAACGGGCATCAGCCACATCGGTCCCTCATATATAATATTCCCGATGTCCGCTCCCAAATACTTCAAAATATGACAGGCGATAGTATTCAAATACACACTGACAAGAAGAATCGGCATAAGCATGTCAGCCCAGTATATAAATGCCATAAGGGGAGCATGCCCCATCATCCACGAAGTCATTTTCAGGTTATTGTACTGGGAACCCGCCGACCACCGAAGTTGCTGTTTGATAAACACACGCCATTTAGTCGGAGCCATCGTGTAGACAACGGCGGAATCCTGCATTACCGTTTTATACCCGAGCTTCAATGTCAGATTGGTCAGACTGCGATCGTCGGAAACCTCATTATGGATTCCCATAAAAACTTCCGTCATAAACTCATGCAGTACCTTCCGTAAAATAGATGTACGAAAAGCAATGGTACGGCCGGGAAGGCATCCGACTTTGCCCGTCACGCTCATAGCCTTCATCGTACCTTCTGCCCTGATTTCTTCCAGAATATTCGCAATCATACTCACAAAATTGCCGTCCGGCTTATAAATCTTCTGTCGTGTTGTGACACCGCCTATTTGTTCATCCTGCACAAACGGCTTCATCAATTCAATCAAAGTATGTTCTGTCCAGAATGTATCACTGTCCACCAAAACACATACTTCACTCTTTGAGCTAACTTTCTCCAAGCCGAGACGGATTGCATTTCTTTTTCCGGGCTTTGGAGTGTATAGAATTTGTATTTCGGTGGGATGTTTCTCTTTTGATCGTTTTTTCTTCACTTCCTGACACAGTTTCATCAATTCTTTCGGGTATGGGCCGTTTACCACAACAATAAGTTCATTCGGAGTCTGTCTCAAAATTTTATTAAGCACATTCCTAAATACATCAACCGGTTCATCCACCACCGGAATCAGCACCGACGAAAAAACGGAACGTGCCTCTTCGTCCGTTACCTTGTCATATTTTTTATATCCGAGAGATATACAAAAAACAATCAGCCAGCGAATAAGCACAAAAAAGAAAAACACCAGAAACCAGTGCATATTATGATTCACAATATAATCTTTCAACA
>OMRN01000131.1 GCA_900313265.1 uncultured Lachnospiraceae bacterium
CTGATTTCCATTAATGATACGACGGATGTAATCAGTTCGCATAATGTGCATATCGTGGCGGACGGGATTTTTGCGGATGTGGATTTTGACCATACCGAACTGATTGTCCTTCCCGGCGGAATGCCCGGAAGCAACAATCTTCAGGCTTACAAGCCGCTGGAAGAGCAGATTTTAAAATTTGCCGAAAACGGGAAAAAGATTGCTGCCATCTGTGCGGCGCCCAAGGTTTTCGGAGCGCTGGGACTTCTTCGGGGGAAGAAAGCCTGCTGTCATCCGGGTTTTGAAGGGGAACTTCTCGGAGCGGAAGTGATTATGGATCATCCGGCCGTAAAAGACGGCAATATCATTACCGGACGTTCCATGGGCTGCGCCATTCCATTCGCGCTTCTGCTTCTCGAAGCACTGGAAGGCAGGGAACGGGCCGAAGAAATTGCCCGTAAAATTGTGTGGATGCCGATCGAACACTAAATCGAAAAATTATCCGGCAAGTTATAAGGCGGATTTTGCCGCCTGAAAAACAATTGTAGCGTTCGGGAATGCCCGCATGACGCGGGACGATAAAGAAAGAGTAAAGTATGATTAATCATTCGGGTCTGGATTTGGGAACAAAAGTGAAACATTTGGAGCAGCTGGCTCAGTACAGGGAGAATACTCTTCGGAAGTCTCCCGAACTTCGTTCGCTTTTTATCGAACTGACAAGCCGGTGTAATGAAAACTGCCGTCACTGCGGATCCAACTGCGGCGATTTCGAGGAGGAAAATCCCCTTACCTGCGACGAAATAAAGGCATTTTTAGATCAGGTTAAAAGCGATTTCGATATATCCAGAATGCGTCTTTGCATTACCGGAGGGGAACCGCTTTTGCGCAAGGATTTTTTCAAGATTATGTCCTATGCCAACCGGCTCGGTTTTTCCTGGGGAATGACATCGAACGGAACATTAATTAACGACGAAATAGCCGAAAGACTGGCAAGATGCGGAATGAAAACCATATCTGTCAGCCTGGACGGATTAAAAGAGTATCACGAATGGTTCCGCCGTTCGCCGGGAAGTTACGACCGGACGGTGCGCGGAATCCGTGCTCTTGTGGAAAACGGAAACTTTCAGCATGTGCAGATTACGACGGTTGTCACACATAAAAATATCCGGGATCTGGATGCAATGTATAAGGAATTTTCCAGACTCGGCGTTCGTTCCTGGCGTGTCATCAATATTGAACCGATCGGACGGGCCAAAGAGCAGAAAGATTTGATTTTATCACCGGATGAATACCGGAAACTTTTTGAATTTATTAATGCCGCCCGTTTTAAGGGTTCAATGGAAGTGGTATACGGATGCAGCCATTTTCTCGGGGAAGCATATGAAAGGGAAGTCCGTAAATGGTATTTCCTCTGCAATGCCGGCGTTTATGTGGCATCGGTAATGTATAACGGTGATATTACCGCGTGTCTTGATATCGAACGCAGACCGGAACTGGTGCAGGGGAACATCCGGAAGGATCATTTTAAGGAAATCTGGGAGAATAAATTCGAAATATACCGTACGGACTACCGTAAGACCGGAAAATGTGCGGACTGTGAGTATTACCGTTACTGTGCCGGAGATTCGTTTCATTCATGGAATTTCGACAAAATGGAACCGGATTTATGCCTGAAAGGCATTCTGTTTTAAGGTTTTTTTCGATTTTTACCAAAACTGTTATAAGAAATTGGCTTTTTTGCACAAAAAGCCTTTTTTTTGTTTGAATTATATGGAAAATTGTCACAAATTTTAGTATAATATGAGTGCTTTATTGTGTGTGAAAAGCGCGGAGCGTGCCTGCCATGACCGAAAAGGCGCTCAGGCTTGCTTTATCTGCATGAAATACAAGCAAAATATAAGGGAAAAATGGTTTTAGTAGGAGCTTGCTATGGAGATTTCTGAAATCAAAAAAATGTGCCTCTGTTGTATGCACATGAGCAAAGAGGACGAGTTCTGTCCGGTCTGTGGAAAACCCAAAAAAGGTGTAAAAAGTTATGGTGAGGCATTAGAGCCCGGTACCATATTAAACGGAAAAATCTTAATCGGAAATATCCTCGGAATGGGTAATTTCGGTATTACTTATATTGGATTTGACCTGCTGCTGGAATATCGTGTGGCAGTGAAGGAATTTTTCCCTTCGGATATGGTGGAGCGTGCGGAAGACGGTTCTCTTCGCGTAAACGATGATTCTTCGGTAGAAGAATACGAGGAAGAACTGAAGTCCTACCTTCGTGAAGCCAGAGTACTGGCACAGTTCTCCAAATATCCCGGTATTGTTTCCATCAAGGAGCTTTTCTATGCCAATAACTGCGGTTATATGATCATGGAATTCTTAGAGGGCGGTACGCTTCGCCGTTTCATCGACAATAACGGCGGCAGACTCCCTGCGGACCAGGCACTTTCCCTTATGGAGCCGGTTATCCACTCCATGGAGGAAATTCATAAAAGCGGTCTGATTCACCGTGATATTTCACCCGAAAACATCATGCTTGATGACGACGGTTCCATTAAGGTTATCGATTTCGGTGCGACGAAGAAACTGAACAACAAAACCGGTCAGATTTACTTCGGCAAGTTCGGATATGCGCCGCTTGAACAGATGCTCGGAGAAGGACAGGGACCGTGGACGGATGTATACGGAATCTGTGCAACGCTTTACTGTATGATTACCGGCGATATCCCGACCGATGCTTATCAGAGAAGCCAGGGTGAACCGTTAATTCCGATGGAGGATTTCGGAATTCCGCTTGATCAGAGAATCGTGGATGCCATTACGAAGGGTCTGTCCATGGATCCGAAGGACCGTCAGCAGGATATGGGACAGCTGGCAAGATCCCTGTACGGTGTAAAGGTTACTTCAAAAGAGGATGATACCACACAGGTTGTATTCCCGACTTTTGACAGTTCCATGTTATATGACCGTCGCAACCAGCGAATCTGGTTCGGCCATTATCCCATGAATGAAGTGGTTGGAGCATCTCTTACCACGGATATCATCTATGCCAACTATGACATGCAGGACTGTGCCATGGTCGGCGACAACAAGTTCAAGAGATTCCGTCCCCTTGACGGTCTGATGAGCAAGGATTTCAAGAATAAGAATTTTGCCAAACTCAAAGAAGACAGCCGTAAATACCGGTTCTTTGAATTTTCCGAAATTCCGTGGGTAATTCTTTATCACAGCGGAAACAAAATGGTAATCCAGTCGGAATACATTCTTGATTACCAGATGTTTGACGAGCGTGATTATATCGATATGAGTGAACGTGAAGTTATGAAGACCAGAACGGGAATTTCCTGGGAAACCAGCCGGATCAGGGAATGGCTGAACCGTGACTTCTTACATACCGCTTTTACCGATACGGAACAGAAGCGTATTATGATTCGCGAAGTGATAACCCCGATTTCATCCTTCTCGGATGAGGTTACCTATGACAGGGTTTTCCTTCCTTCGGTGGATGAAGTAAATGCCGGTTTCGGCAACAAGACGGTCCGCGGCGGAAACGGACTGAAAGTGAATGATAAATCCGGCCCGAACATGATCAGCCAGTATGCGGCTGCACAGAAGGTGGACGAGAGCCTTCCGATGGGATACGGACTTCGTACCAGAGGCTCTTTGAATGTAGGCAGAGGAACATTCGCTTACGGTGAGAGCTGTGACGGACAATGCATTTTAAACGGCAATCTGAAGAACTGGCGTGTGGATCAGCCGATGGGAATTCGGCCGATTATTCAGGTTGATGTAAACGAAATCATGGAAATTGAGTAGCAGAGGGGCCCATGCATGAGTACTTATGTAATGAGTGATATACATGGACAATATAAGTCATTCTTGAAAATGCTCGATCTGATTCGTTTCGGTGAAGAAGACACGCTGTATGTTTTAGGTGATGTGATTGACAGAGGGCCGGACGGAATCCTGATTCTTGAGCATTTGATGAAGATGGAGAATGCACAGATGTTTATGGGAAACCATGAACTTCTGATGCTGGATGCCCTTAAGAATGAGTTTGAAATCCAGAATAAGAAAAGAATGGATACGGATGACATTGATATCTGGCTGGATCCCTGTAACGGAGGTCTGCCCACTTACAATGCATTCAAAGCCCTTCCGGCTGCCAAGAAGCAGAAAATCTTAGAGTATTTAAAGGATACCTGGGTTGTCAAGAAAGTCAGCATCGGAAAGAAGAAATACTATCTGGCACATGCTTACTGCACCAAGATGAAATTCGACGAAGGCCTTCGTTTCATGGAAATTCCGTATAATGAAACCTACCGGGTAGTATGGACGAGTATCTATGACTTCCGCTACCAGGATATGGTCGGCGAAAAGCTTTTTCCGAATAAGAAACTGACGTACATTCACGGGCATACCTTTACACAGCGTCTGGACTGTGTCGATAAATACGGCAGGGGACTGATTTATAAAGACGATAATTTTATGGGTTATCGTATTTATAATATCGACTGCGGAATGGCACTTCGCAACAAGGCAAGCCAGCTTGGATGCATTCGTCTGGAAGATGAGAGAAAGTTCTATGTTTATCTGGAAGACGGACTGCTTGAGTAGAATGAAACGTCGGATTTTCGCCTGGGGAACACAAACGCAGGCAATCATACAAATGAGGATGTAAATGAGAATTATAAAAAGCTTCCGAAGATCGGAAGCTTTTTTGATGCCATTTTTAGGTGCCTGTCACTTTTGCCCTTTGGGTGCCTGTCACTTTCATGCAAAAAGTGCCTGTCACTTTCGGGTCTTGGGTGCCTGTCACTTTTGACCCAAAAGTGACAGGCACCCAAAA
>OMRN01000267.1 GCA_900313265.1 uncultured Lachnospiraceae bacterium
CATCCATGATGTTGAAACGATTCTGGCAGATGAGGAAATAAAGGTTGTGTGCGAAACCATGGGAGGTTTAAAACCGGCCTATGATTTTACGAAACGTCTTTTAGAAGCGGGAAAGAGCGTATGCACATCCAATAAGGAACTGGTTGCCGCATACGGTCCGGAGCTTTTAAAAACCGCGAAAGAGCATAACTGCATGTATCTGTTTGAGGCCAGTGTCGGCGGCGGAATTCCGATTATCCGTCCGCTTCTTGACTGTCTTACCGCAGAGAAAATCGATGAGATTACCGGTATTTTAAACGGAACGACCAACTACATGCTGACAAAAATGGATAAGGAAGGTCGCGACTATGCGGATGTTTTAAAGGAAGCCCAGGAGAAGGGATATGCCGAGCGTAACCCCGAAGCGGATGTGGAAGGATACGATGCCTGCCGCAAGATTGCTATTTTAGCATCCTTAAATTATCAGAAAACCGTATCCTGGGAGGATATTTACACCGAAGGAATTTCGAAAATCACCAAGGAAGATTTTGCCTATGCATCGGCCATCGGAAGAAACATCAAGCTTCTCGGTTTTTGCCGGGAAGAAAACGGAAAGAAGTATGCAATGGTTGCTCCTTTCATGGTTGCCGAAGGAAATCCGCTGTACAGCGTAAATGACGTGTTTAACGGTATTCTTGTTCACGGAAACATGGTGGATCAGGTAATGTTTTACGGCAGAGGCGCCGGAAAACTTCCGACCGCCAGTGCGGTGGTTTCCGATGTGATCGAGGAAGCAAAGAATCCGGGGACGGCTTCGAAGATTGTCTGGGAAGATGAAAAACTTACCCTGAATGATAAGAACGAACTTCGTTTTGCCTATGCGGTAAGAGTAAAGGGAAGCTTTGAAGGAAGCGGCGCCGGGGAGATTTTTGAATCCGTTACGGAAATTGCGGATGCCGGTGTGGCAGACGAGAGCGGATTCGTAACGTCCGTAATGCCGGAAGGAGAATTCTTAGCGAAAATCGGCGGAGTGAAAGATGTGATTTCATTTATCCGATTAAAATAACGAAATGATAATCGGGGTTGAAAGATATTCTTTTGACTCTGTCATCATAAATAATGTACTTGACGGGGAATAAATAACCGGGAGGAGAACATGTTAGTAGTAAAGAAATTCGGCGGGACATCGGTTGCCAACAAAGAGAGAATCTACAATGTGGCAAGGCGTGTCATCGAAGATTATAAGAAAGGAAACGATGTAGTCGTGGTTTTGTCCGCCATGGGAAAAATGACGGATGAACTCATCGATATGGCAAGGGACATTAATCCGAACCCTTCGAAGAGGGAACTGGATATGCTCTTAACGACCGGAGAACAGACTTCGGTAGCGCTTATGTCCATGGCAATGGATGTGCTCGGCGTTCCTTCCATATCCTTAAATGCGTTCCAGGTGCAGATGCATACCACCTCCACCTACGGAAATGCGAGATTAAAACGAATCGATACCGAGAGAATCATTCATGAACTCGAATCCAAAAAAATCGTTATCATCACCGGATTCCAGGGCGTGAACAAATACGATGATTTCACGACACTCGGAAGAGGCGGTTCCGATACGACGGCGGTAGCACTTGCGGCAGCGCTTCGTGCGGATATGTGTGAAATTTATACGGATGTGGACGGAGTTTATACCGCCGATCCGAGAATTGTTACCAAGGCCAGAAAACTGCCTGAGATTACCTACGACGAGATGCTTGATTTAGCAACGCTCGGCGCAGGCGTACTGCATAACCGTTCGGTGGAAATGGCAAAGAAATACGGAGTTCAGTTAGTGGTTCGTTCTTCCTTAACCAACGAGGAAGGCACCATCGTGAAGGAGGATGTAAAAGTGGAGAAGATGTTAGTCAGCGGCGTGGCCGTAGATAGAAGTGCAGAAAGAATTTCGATTGTGGGACTTGAGGACAAGCCGGGAACCGCGTTCCGCGTATTTGATGCTCTGGCAAAAGCCAATGTCAATGTGGATATGATTCTTCAGTCCGTCGGACGTGACAGCACAAAGGATATTTCCTTTACCGTGGACGGAAACTTCGGTGACGATGCCCTGAAGGTTTTGGAAGACAACAAGGCACGTTTAAACTACGAGCACATCGAAATCGAGAAAAATGTATGCAAGGTTTCCATCGTCGGAGCCGGCATGATGTCGAACCCCGGTGTTGCCGCTAAAATGTTTGAGTGTCTTTACAACGAACACATCAACATCAAGATGATTTCCACTTCCGAAATCCGCGTTACCGTTTTAATCGATGCCAAGGACGGCGAGAGAGCGGCAAATGCGATTCATGATATTTTCGGACTGGATGAAGCGTAAGGCAGACGTGAATGATTTAAGTCATGTCATGATGCCCGAAAAATGACTGTCATGGGGGTTTTCGTGTCGGATGAATTTTTCATCCGGGCGAAGCCCTCTTTTTGAATCTCAGTTCTCCATTTTGATTTGATTTTTCGGGCTGAAAATGCTATTCTAACAAGGCAGGGATTTTTACTGCCCGATAAGAATATGGATTCATTCACTTAAGTTAATCAGCAAAGGAGAGCAGTTATGGAAATGAAGTCGCTTGCAGCATCGCTTAGCGAAAATGCGTATCCCGGAAGAGGAATCGTAATCGGCAAGTCCGAGGACGGCAAATCTGCGGTATGCGCATATTTTATTATGGGAAGAAGCACGAATTCGAGAAACCGTGTGTTTGTGGAAGACGGAGAAGGCATCCGTACCCAGGCGTTTGATCCTTCAAAAATGGAAGACCCGTCGTTAATCATTTATGCGCCGGTCAGAGTGCTCGGAAACAAGACCATCGTGACAAACGGGGACCAGACTGACACCATTTACGAGGGAATGGACAAGCAGCTGACATTTGAGCAGAGCTTAAGAAGCCGTGAATTTGAGCCGGACGCTCCGAATTTAACGCCGAGAATTTCCGGAATCATGCATGTAGAGAACGGAAATTACAGCTATGCGATGTCGATTCTTAAATCCGATGCCGGAAGGGATTCAGGCTGCAACCGCTTTACCTTTGCTTATGAAAAACCTTTTGC
>OMRN01000203.1 GCA_900313265.1 uncultured Lachnospiraceae bacterium
TCCGTGGCGTGGGTTTTCTCCTTTATCATTTCTGCGAAGCAGAAACCTCACTCGTATGAGCAGCCGTAAAGCCGCGGCAGCGGCGAGGGTGCGAATACGTGTGAGGGGGTGTGAATAGTAATGCGGCCGCAGGAGTAAGATTGTAGTGAATCGTGAGTGGAGGGAGGCACACCTGCGAAGCAGAGCCCCGCTCCCCTTGAAAAAAACCCTAAAATATAATAAAATACTAGTATCTGTGCGAATACAATCGGAGGCATATGCATGAATATAGCCCAGAGTATTGAGATTGAAAAAAGAATGCATTATATATCCGCAATGCGCCCTATTTTAAATAAGCGCGCTCTTTTTTCGGACACCACCTCCAGCTTTGTTACTCCGACAGAACCCAATCCCGGAGATTTTCTCTCCATTCGTTTCCGTACCGGCAAGAATAATGTGGACCTGGTAAACATCATTATCAAGGGCGAAGCCATCACCATGAAGAAATGCGACAGTGATGATTACTTCGATTTCTATCAGTGCGAACTGACCATGCCGGAAGAAACCCTCGAATACTATTTTGAAATAAAAGTCGGCAAAATCTGCTTTTTCTATAATGCAAGAGGCATTACCAAGGAACTGCAGGATTATTATATGTTCCGCATTATCCCCGGATTCCACGTTCCGAAGTGGGCAAAGGGTGCGGTTATGTATCAGATCTATGTGGACCGTTTCTATAACGGTGATACCACCAATGACGTGGAATCCCGCGAGTACATGTATCTCGGAGATTATTCACAGAAAGTGACCGATTGGAACAAATATCCGGCGCAGATGGGCGTGAGGGAATTTTACGGCGGTGATTTGCAGGGCGTACTCGATAAAATGGATTATTTGGAAAGCCTCGGCATCGATGTCATCTATTTCAATCCGCTTTTCGTATCCCCGTCCAATCATAAATACGACATACAGGATTATGACAATATCGATCCCCATATCGGAAAAATCGTGGACGACAGGGGAGAACTCTTACGCGAAGACCAGCGCGAGAACCGCTTTGCCTCCAAATACATCAATCGTGTGGCAAATAAGGCAAATTTGGACGCATCCAACCAGCTTTTTGCCAAAGTGGTAGAAGAAGCCCATAAACGAGGAATACGCGTTATTTTAGACGGTGTGTTCAATCACTGCGGATCTTTTAATAAATGGCTCGACAGAGAGAGAATTTATGAAGAGCAGGAAGGTTATGAAAAGGGTGCCTATGTTTCGAAGGACAGCCCGTATCATGATTATTTCCATTTCTATCAGGACCAGTGGCCGTACAATTATACCTATGACGGCTGGTGGGGGCATGAAACGCTTCCGAAATTAAACTACGAAGGCAGTAAGGAACTTTACGAATATATTCTTTATATCGGGAAAAAATGGGTATCCCCGCCGTATAACGCGGACGGATGGCGTCTTGACGTGGCGGCGGATTTAGGACATTCCCCGGAGTTCAACCATCAGTTCTGGAAGGATTTCAGAAAGGCGGTCAAAGAAGCCAATCCGAACGCCATTATTTTAGCCGAGCATTACGGAACACCGAGAGAATGGTTAAAAGGTGACGAATGGGATACGGTTATGAACTATGATGCGTTCATGGAACCGATTACCTGGTTTTTAACCGGTATGCAGAAGCACAGCGACGATTACCGTGAGGATCTGTTGGGAAATGCCGGAGCATTCTGGGGTGCGATGGAGCATCACGGTACGAATTTTACCTGGCCTTCTTTACAGGTTGCGATGAATGAGCTGAGTAACCACGATCATTCGCGTTTCTTAACCCGCACGAATCATAAAGTGGGAAGAATGCATACGCTCGGATGTCATGCGGCGGAGGAAGGCGTGAATAAAGCGGTCATGCGCGAGGCGGTTTTAATGCAGATGACCTGGCCCGGTGCCCCGACCATCTATTACGGAGACGAAGCGGGACTTTGCGGCTTCACCGATCCGGATAACCGCAGAACCTATCCGTGGGGTAATGAAGACTTAGAGCTTATACAGTTCCACCGCGAAATGATCCGCATCCATAAAGAGAGAAAGGAAATCCGTACGGGATCGTTAATCAATCTCGGCGGGGACTATAATTTTATTGCATACGGCCGGTTTAAACTCGGCCGGCAGACGGTAGTACTTGTGAATAACAACTATCACGAAATTGATCGTCACATCAGCGTCTGGGAAATGGGTATGCACAAAAATACAACGATGAGTCGTGTCATGCTGACATACGACGGCGGTTACACGACGGAGGAGGAAGATATTTTTGTAGAAAGGGGCTTTATAAACGTTCATATGCCGCCCCTTTCGGCTATGGTGATTGTAGGAAACGATGCATTGCAGAACGAAAGTCCGGACAGTCTCTTTGCACTCGGTGTTCCGGATATCGATATCCCGGAAGATGCCATGAATATGAGGTTCCTCGCCGGTCAGGAACCGATTCGCGACAAGAGTTTTACGGATATGAAGAGGCGAGAGAAGAAACGCCGGAAAGAGAAAGAACTGAAACTGAAAGAGGAGATGGCAAAGAAGGACAGTCCGAACGGAAGCGGGGGAAAGAAATGATTACAAAACAGGTAGTTCAGACATGTATTGATGATTTAAAGGAACTGACAAAAGTGGAATTTGCGGTGATTGACACGCAGGGAATTCTGCTTGCCGATAACTATGAAAAAGGCCAGCTGGACTTAACCATGCTGAAGAATTTCCTCGGAACGCCGGCGGACAGTCAGAATATCGGCGGGAATTATCTTTTTAAGATAAAAGAGGACAGCGAGGTCGTATACGTTCTTTCCTCGCACGGAAGCCAGTCCGACGGGTATGTAATGGGCAGAATCGCCGTAAGCCAGATTGAGCAGCTTTTGGTGGCGTATAAAGAGCAGTTCGACCATAATAATTTTATCCAGAACCTCCTTTTGGACAATCTGCTTTTGGTGGATATTTATAACCGTGCCAAGAAACTCGGTGTGCCGCTTAGCGCCAGGCGGGTGATTTTTCTGGCCGAAGTGCCTTCCGATAAGGGAAACGAGGCACTGCATGCCGTTAAGACCGCTTTCTTCGAAAAAATGGACGACTACGCGGTTGCCGTGGAGGAAAACGAAGTCATCTTAGTTCATACGCTTGAAGATGACGAAACTCCGGATGACATGCTCGGCATTGCCGAAATGATTAAGGATTTGATGAATACCGAAGTCATGGTCAAGGCGAGAGTTTCATGCGGAACCGTCGTCGGGGAACTTCGTGAGATTTCAAAGTCCTATAAGGAAGCGCGCATGGCGCTTGATGTCGGAAAAATCTTTTACAGCGACCAGTACGTGCATATGTATGATACGCTCGGAATCGGCCGTTTAATTTATCAGCTTCCCGCAAACCTCTGCAAGCTCTTTATCGATGAAATCTACGGCGAAAACGTGCCGAAGGAACTCGATGAGGAAATCATGCATACGGCGGAAGTATTCTTAGAGAATGATTTAAATGTTTCCGAAACGGCCAGACAGCTTTACATTCACAGAAACACGCTTGTTTACCGGATTGAGAAATTAAAGGCGACCACGGGTCTTGACGTAAGGGTATTCGATGATGCGCTGACTTTCAAAATCGCCACAATGGTTTCAAGCTACATCAAATATATGGACCGGAGTTCGCTCTGACTCTTGGTATTTTAACCAACGATTGATATGGTCAAATAATACTCTGTATTGTGACATGTAAATATCGGGTATTTACAGTATGGAGAGAATTTCGATACAGGGAAGAAAACGGTTATCAAACCATAAATTGAGGATGGAATAATGGAAATACACGGATTTAACAAAACCACGCTCCTTGATTATCCGGGGCACGTGGCATGCACGGTATTTACGGGGCATTGCA
Organism: uncultured Lachnospiraceae bacterium; assembly: GCA_900313265.1. Classification (GTDB taxonomy): domain Bacteria; phylum Bacillota; class Clostridia; order Lachnospirales; family Lachnospiraceae; genus UBA3766. The sequence goes on from OMRN01000203.1 coordinate 3,895, forward strand.
ATATGCGATGCCCGTTTTGTCATAACGGAGATCTGGTGCTTACACCGGGCTCACAGCCCGCGATTTCAGAGGAGGAATTTTTCTCGTTTTTAAATAAGCGGAAAAATATCTTAGAGGGCGTTGCCATTACCGGCGGGGAACCGACCATTCAGGCGGATCTGCCGGAGTTTATCAAACGGATTAAGGAATTTAATCTGGAAGTCAAGCTGGATTCGAACGGCATGCGGCCGGAGATTTTAAGAAAACTCATGGATGAGAATCTGGTGGATTACTTTGCAATGGACATTAAATCCTCGAAGAGCGGATATTCTTACGCCACGGGAATTGCGAATTTCGACTTGGGACCGGTGGAAGAAAGCGTAGATATTTTAATGGAAAACAGGGTTCCGTATGAATTCAGAACAACGGTACTTAAGCCATTCCATAATAAGGAAGTTTTCGAAGAAATCGCCGAATGGATTAAAGACTGCTCGCAGTATTATCTTCAGAATTATGTGGATTCGCACCGGATTTTAAAAGATCTGCTGCCCGAAGAAGAAAAGCGGAAATATCCGGAATCGTTTGAAGCATTTAA
>OMRN01000268.1 GCA_900313265.1 uncultured Lachnospiraceae bacterium
CAGGTAAAACAGATGGAAACAGATAAAGACAGAAAAATAGCGGTAATCGGAGCCGGAGCATCGGGACTTGTTGCGGCATATTATGCATCGGCAAATCCGATGAATACAGTTGTGATTTTTGAGAAAAATGATATCGCCGGAAAGAAATTAAGGCTTACCGGAAACGGAAGATGCAATTTTTCCAACGGGGATTTATCACTTTCCCATTACGAACATTTCTCCTATAAGGAGGAGGAAACGTTCTGCAATTCCATGATTCTCGAAGATGATTTAAAGCTGATTTCATCGATTCTGGACCGTTTCGGAAGGGAGAGTTTCGAGACATTTTTGAAAGAATGCGGGATTCTGACTTTTGAAAAAAACGGTTATTATTATCCGAAAAGCGAGCGTGCCGGGGAACTTGCCGATATCATCGTAAAACGTGTTTTGCAAAAGGGAGCGGTTATCCGTTATAAGACAGCCGTAAATGAGGTAATTCCGGAAGAAAACGGCGGATTTATTATAAACGGCGAGCATTTTGACAAAGTAATCTGTGCCTGCGGAGGAAAAGCGGCGCCGGCGAGCGGAAGTGACGGGGCCGGTTATAAAATCGCCAGAGCGATGGGGCATTATGTACGTTTTACTTATCCCGTTTTGGTCCCCCTCATGATCAGTGACCGATTTAAAGAGATTTCCGGGGTTCGCGTAAAAGGAACCGTTCACGGATTCATAAACGGAAAAGGTTACGGGACGGCAGACGGGGAAATCCAGTTTACCGATTTTTTCATATCCGGAATTCCCGTTTTTCAGGTATCCCGTCATCTGACAAAAGCGGTGGAAGAGCATCAGAAGGTGGAAGTTTCAATCGATTTCCTTCCGGAAATACCAAATGAAGAGATATCCGGATTTCTTTCGGAAAGAAAGGAATTTCTGGGGGATATTCCTTTTGAGGAATTCTTTGAGGGAATGCTTCCGAAAAAACTGTATGATTTTATTTTAAAGGAATTTGCCGCATACATGACGATGGAGGACCAAAACGACAAGTCGCGTGAATACCGCTTTGTCGAATTTATAAAAGATTACCGTATTGATATTCTCGATCACGGCGGGTTTAACAATGCCCAGTGCACGAAGGGCGGCGTGGTCTTGACGGAGCTGACGGACTGCCTGGAGTCAAAAATGATGCCGGGGCTTTATATCATCGGCGAAATGACCGATGTTGACGGAGAATGCGGCGGATACAACCTGCAATGGGCCTATTCAAGCGGCAGAACGGTCGGAGAGTTACTTTGCGATGATGAATAGATTTCAGTTTTCGTTTTCAATCGATGCTTCAAAAGAAGACCGCCTCACGGAATGTCTTTTAAAGAAGCTTGCGCTGAAAGACGGTGACATTAAGGATATCCGGATTTTGAAAAAATCCGTTGATGCCAGAAAAAAGCCGAAGATTCTGTATAATTATACTGTTTCTTTTTGCGCGGATTATCCCGGAATCGGGAAAAATCTTTTAAAAAAGGGTGCCATGCCTTATAAAGAACCGGAAGAATACATCTGGCCTTCGTTTTCGGAGGAAATGGTTCGAAAAATCCGGGAAGAGAAAGAAAACCACGACATTCCGGGCAGCAAGGAACGTCCGGTGATTGCCGGATTCGGCCCTGCGGGGATTTTTGCCGCACTGTATCTTGCAAGAGCCGGTTTGTGCCCCATTATTATCGAGCGCGGCGCCGAAATGGATGAAAGAATCCGTGCGGTGGAAGAATTCCATAAAGGCGGAAAATTAAGACCGGATACGAATGTCCAGTTCGGGGAAGGCGGAGCGGGAACTTTTTCCGACGGCAAATTAAATACCGGCGTGAAAGACAAAGCAGGACGAAACAAAGCCGTTCTTGAGACTTTTGTTCGGTTCGGTGCACCAGGGGAGATTCTCTATGACGGAAGAGCCCATATCGGGACGGATGTAATTCGGAAAGTTGTCGTAAATATCCGTCAGGAAATAAAGAGTCTCGGAGGCGAATTCCTTTTTCAGACAAGGTTTGTAAAGCCGGAAATAAAGGACGGTAAACTTGCCGGTATCTGGATTTGTCCTTCAGAGGATGATTTTACCGGAAATTGTAAAAATCATTCATCCGGTCCGGAAGATGGCTTAGACAATAAAATGCACTATATACCCTGCAATCATCTGATTCTTGCCATCGGACACAGTGCCAGGGATACATATGAAATGCTTCATGGCATGAATTTTTCCATGGAAGCGAAAGCGTTTGCCATGGGATTCAGGGTGATTCATCCGGCTAAATTCATCCACGAATGCCAGTACGGAGAGGGATATGAAAAGAATTATCCGTTTCTTCCTGCAGCATATTACAAACTGGCATATAAGACGCAGTCGGGACGAAATGTTTATTCGTTCTGCATGTGTCCCGGCGGATATGTGGTAAATGCTTCATCGGAAGAAGGAAGGCTTGCCGTAAACGGAATGAGCAACGCGGCCAGAGACGGTGAATTTTCCAATGCGGCCATTGTTATGAATGTCACTCCGGAAGATTTCGGAGGGGACGATGTTCTTGCCGGTATGCGTTATCAGAGAATTCTCGAAGAAAAGGCTTATGTGCTCGGAGAAGGAAAAATACCGGTACAGTTTTATAAAGATTTTAAGAAGGATGTTTATTCCGGGTCTTTCGGAAAAGAAAATTCGTTAGAA
>OMRN01000414.1 GCA_900313265.1 uncultured Lachnospiraceae bacterium
ACAATGCGGATATTCAGGAATCTGCTGTCGCAGTCCTCGCATTCATAAAATCCGGCAACCTCGGTTCCATCCGGCACATAGTACATTTATTTTTCCTCCCGGTATTAAACTCTTTTACTCCCCCAACAGCTTTCTCTTCTGCTCGAGGAACTCGTCCCACGTAATATAGCCTTCTTCAAAAAGGCCCTTTAATTTGATCAGTTCATCCGCCACCGACTTAGGCGAGGAAGATGCGCCGGATTTTGCCGGCTGATGAAATTTATTCACCATCTCCATAATGAGTTTTGAAGTCTCTTCCAGAGCGTCATACTCCCCCTTGCCGACTACAAATGTATTCGGTTCGTAGTCAAAGAGATTGCCATAATCGGCTCTGGTATTTCTGTCAAAACGTACCATCCCGGGTGCAACGATATTCAGTGTGTATGTCAGGATATCCTTGTCAATATTCACACTGGTAATCGTCGAATATGGAATCTGCATAAACCCTTTTCCGGCGAACTGTCCCTGAAGTGCACCCTTTTTGATAACAAACACATCCGTGTCTGTACAAATCAGATATTCATCACCGTTTCCCGCAAGAGCCGCCAAAGCAGGCGCATCCTTGGGCACAATGCCCTGCGCTGCATCTATCGTTCTTTGCTGAACACCCTTTTTATTTCCGATTGTGTACGGTCCCAGTTTCATGGTTTCTGCCTCCGCAAAGCATTACTTTTCTTTCGCAATATGATCCAACACCGCCTGTACATCCTCATCCGGTACGAACTCGGCAAAAATCCCCCAGAAGTACGATACCGCATCCTTATTTTGCTCGGCAAAGAAGTGTTTTCCGTAGGAATAGGCGATTCGCAATATTTCCTCGTTGACGGAAAGCGGGATCCCGTGCTCCTCAAAGCAGCCCGCCAGATCTTCCAGATTCGGATCCGGCCTTTTGCCGGTTACCTGCTCGATATACGCTAATTCCGAAGCGATCATGGGATGATTCTCATAACCGCCGCTGAACATAAAGCAACACGCCGACGTATAATAATCTTCTTTTTCGGTGTAATAATATCCGAGATTACGATAAAATCTGGCAATCGACTTTTTCGTAAAAAGGTACGGATAAATCTCCATGGTAGCCTTAAAGAAATTATCGGCGTCGCCGACCATTTTAAATGTTTCCCCGTATTCAAAAGCCGCAGCAGCGCTTGCAGGATTCCACCGCTTTGCCTTCGCCAGCGCCGCCCGCGCATCCTCCGCGCATCCGAGTTCCACCAAAACGCTGCCGTAGAGATAATAAAGCGTAAGGAAATCCACTCCGGCATGTTTTACTTCCTTTTTGGGATTGTTCAGGTGCAGGAAAAGGAGTTCCTCCATCGGCTCCGCGAAGCAGTAATATTCAGTCGCTTCATCATTTTCAAAAAGCGGGGTTTCCTCATACTTTGCCACCGTGCTTCCCAAAAGATCCAGCGCTTTGTCAAAGTCTTTTTCGGAAATATGAAATTTTACCTCTTCCAGAATTTGATTGAAAGCCTGATTGTCTGACATAGTTCTTCCCCCATCGCCCCATACATAGATACATTTATTATATCATACCATCAGGCATTGAATATGATTTATCTCATATCTCTCAAGCAATAAAAAAACGGCGCCCGAAGGCGCCGCTTGGCATAATACTAATTATTTTTACTCTCAAGTTCTTTGATCCGTTTTTCCATTTCCGCCTTCTCGGCATTTACCGCAGCAAGCTGCTTTTCCAAATCGTCAGCACGTTTTTCTTGCGCGTCAGCACGTTTTTCTTGCGCATCAGCCCTGGCTTTCTCGCGTTCCGTATTCTTTCTTTCTTCTTCTCTTGTCTGTTCCTGGATATAACCTATGCCTCTGTACATCTCGTCATCTCCTTCCCGTTATTCTCTTTCCGAGGAGTGATAGAATCATAACACCTTGCAATATCGGTAATCAATACCGATTATAGTATTGGTCAATAACAAGATTACCGGTCATCTTATAAACTATTACTCGGTTTTCACCGCTAACATTTTCTCTATTTCTTTTTCGTCAACTTCCAATTCCTTTGCAGCATCCTCTACTGTAATCTTCCTCTGCTTCAATAGGGACAGCACGCCTTCTTGGAAGCCTTCTATGCGGCCTTCTTTACGGCCCTCTTTATATCCTTCCAACTTCCATTGCTTGGTAACTTCACTCACTTCTTCCTGCCCCCTTTCCGTGTTCTTATAATGATTCACTGCC
>OMRN01000270.1 GCA_900313265.1 uncultured Lachnospiraceae bacterium
GGGCAGAAACTCTTATTCTTTATCTTTCACCGATTCCACCAAATCCCATGATTTTATGGTTCTCATTGAAATGAAATGGCTTATGAGGACATATGCCAAAACGATAAGTAACGCAAACAGATAGACTCTGAAATCATTCACAAACGGGTACTCGCGGTTTTCGATTTTAAGTTTTTCAAGAGCCAGTTTTGTTACAGCAATTCCCGCCGGAATGCCGAGTATGCAGGATATCACATAATATACTCCCGACTGTGATAAGAGCCTTACGGAAAGGGAGGAATACTGGAAACCTAGCGTACGCAGGACACATAACTCTTTCTTCTGTTCCTGAAGGTTGGTCCGGATGGTATTAATGATGACAACCAGTCCGATTAATACCGAAAACGCAAGAACAATTGCAGCGCAGGTACCGAATGCATTAATTCCTTCCAATACACCTTCCCGGATTCGGTATGTAATCGTTGTATAAATATAATTCTCTTCTCTCGAAAGAAAATCCTTAAGCGCATTTTCGTTTTCCCGATCCACGTTGCAGATAACGGAATACATTTCCGGTTTACCGAGCCCCGCAGCGTTCTCGTTTGAAATATATGAAAAACGCATCTGACATTCATCCGGAATTCCCACGACCTTCAAAGGGCCTCCGGCTGTCATAATTGTATCCCCGACCGTAACTTTTAATATTTCGGCGGTATGCTTTTCAAGCAGTATTCCTTCATCCGGAACCGGAATCGGCTTTGATTTGCTGTCATAAATTCCAACGAGTTTCGTATCCGGCTCTACTCCTTTTATGGTTCTTTCCACGGTTTCCCCGTTTGCACTGAGTTCCTCCTGGTAATAACAAACCAGTTCTTCGTCGGTAACATAACCGGTATCGGAAAGTCTTTGAAGGAAATCCTCTGTCGGTGCGGCCGACAGATAAATCTCACAGCCATAGAGAAAGCGGTCTTCAAACAGCTGACTCACAATCCGGTTCTTTGAAAAATCAAAGGATATGGATGCATAAATCAGCATCACGGATGACGACAGGCAAATGAGGGAAAAGATCAGTCTCAGCCTGTTACGCATAAGCGAGAAAACGCTGAACTTCACAAACGGTGAAAGCTGCAATTTTGAAAGAATGCCTTTTTCTGCACTGAATGCCATCGTCGGAGCCGGTCTTGACATTGCCTCGGAAGGTTTGACACGGCTGATGTATCCCGCAGATGTGATTGTGGACAACTGCCCGACGAGAATCGTGCAGGCACATGCCAGAATAAATCTTCCCCAGTGGAAACTGTAATGGAAGAAATAAAGATAGAAAAATCCCCTGAAGAAATATCCGGTATAAAGCATTACTCCGAGTCCGATGAGCATTCCGAGCAAAATTCCCCCTGCGGATACGATTGCATTGATTCCGCAGAACATCGCCATAACCTGTCCGCTGCCGAATCCAAGCGCCCGCAGGATTCCGATTTCCCTGCGGCACTGACGAATCATGAACGACATAAACAGACACTCCACAATAACGGCTACCGTAAAAAATAAAAGCGGAATAAAGAGTGCCATAATTTCAAGCGGATCCACATTGTAATGGATGACCTTCTCCACGCCGGAATCTTTACGTGTATAGCTCTTTTTAACCTTATCATTCCCAATCACGGTACATACCGCATTCAGGGTTTTCTCGGGATCGGCGCCCGGTTCAAAACGAAGCATAAACTGATTGCAGAATTCACCGTATCCGTGCCAGTCATCCAGCTCGGCTCTGGCTTTTTCAAGTTCCGACTTGACATCTGCAAATTCGCTCAAAACATCCAGCCAGCTGTCATTGGCATCTTTCCGGTTCTTTTCAATCTCCGCTTTCCCGTCCGCAAGCTTGTCTTTACCTTTTGCGATCTCGTCATCAATCTGTTTTAAGGCATCCTCAATATCTTTCAGGGATTTATTCAAAGCCGTCCTTGTTTCCTCTAAAAGTTTTTTTCCGTCCGCCCACTGTTTTTCATAATCGTCCAGTTCCGCTTTGGAAGCACGAAGCTGCTCTTCCGCATCTTTAATCTGTTTTTCGTATTTCTCGATTTCTTTATAACCGTCGGCTACTTGCTTAAGGCCATCGTCGATTTGGGCTATTCCGTCCGTTATGGTTTTCTTTGCTTCCGCGATTTGCCGTTCTCCTTCCGCAACCTGTCTGAGTCCTTCATCGACTTCTTTCGCTTTTTCGTTTAGAGTTACCCGTCCGTCCGCAATCTGTTTTAATCCGTCGTCAATCTGCGCAATGCCGTCATCGATTTCTTTTATCGATGCATCGATTTCCGCAATCATTTCACCGATTACGGCGTCGGAAAAACCGTAATCGTTTTTGTATTTATCCAGTGCCCTTTTGGCAGCCTCAACATAACGTTTGCGCATCTCCTCAATTGCATCGGGATTGGCGCTTTCATCCACCAGGCGGATTAATTCCTCCCGGTATTCCTGCATGGCCTGAATCTCCGCCTTCATTTCTTCGATTACGCGGTCGATATTATCTTCCCCGATTCCGAAGCGGTTAAGAATGTCGAGAAGAGCCTGTCGTCTGGCAATCAGCTCGGTAACATCGACTCCCTTTGCTTCCGCTTCTTCAATCAGTTTATCAAGCATAATCAGTTCATCGCGGAGGGCTTCCAGTTTCTTTACCATCGCTTCCGAATCGGCAAGCATTTCATCAAGATCAATCAGCGCTTCTTCGGCCCATTTGGAGGCATCCGTTATTTCATCCGCTTTACGGATGATTTCGTCAAGCATGGCCATATGCTGTTTTATTTTTAACAGATATTCTTTTAGCTCATTTAATGTCTGCCGATTCTTTAAAAGAGTCTCTTTTGTAGCGATTAACTTCTTCTCTGTTTCATCTAACTCCTGAAGTTTTTTGCTGATTTCACCCTTGGCATTTTGTAAATCTTCTTTCGTTTTGGCAAGTTCTTTTTCTTTTTCGTTTACCTGATCAAGCTGGCTTACAAGTTCGGCCCTGGTGGAATCCAGCGTTTTCTTTGTCGCATCCAGTTCGTCTTTTTTCTTCTTCAGTTCTTCTTTTCCGGAAGCTAATTCCGCCTCTCCCTTATGGTATTTTTCCCATCCCTGATCCAGTTCGGCACGTTTTTCGTAAAGTTCCTTTTCTTTTTCGTCCAGTTCTTTCAGTCTTTTTAAAATCTCTTCTTTGTACTTAAGGAGTTCGTCTTTCTTTGCACTGGCTTGACCGATAAGGTCATCAAGTTCCTTCTGCTTTTCCTTAAGCATTTTCTCTGCATCATCCAGGTTATCGAGAATACCCGCATATTCCTCTTCCGCGTCTTTTTCCTTTTCGTTAAATTCCTGATTCTTCTCCTGCCATTCCGATTCTGCAGCATCCACATCCGGATTATCAATCCGGTTAATCACTTCATCCGGAATATACACATATCCGATATCCGTACTTAATACTTCCATCTCTCCAATACGATGAGTGGCAATCATCTCCGGTCTGGTAATAACGCCCCTTACCATACCGTTCCATGTTCTGTCCTCGACACGGATTTCAACTTCATCTCCGGCATGAATATTATTATTTTTGCAGAACCGGTATTCCATAAGAATCGGATATTCCGACTCTTTATCACTTTTTTCCCAGTAATGAACACCCTGAAATTCATCTTCGGAATAAGTCATGGCCTGCATGGTATAATAGCCGTCTTTGCTTACAACAACCAGGTTTCCGACCAGTCTGGTATCAACCGCATCCACTCCCGGAACGGCGGATATTTTTTCCAAAACATCCCTTGTCATAACTTCCGTGTTGATAACCGCATCGGGATAATCCATGATATCCAGATACTCGTCCGTTGTATTTTTAAGCGACAGAAATCCGTTTGCCATGCCCACCATAATGCCGCATCCCAAAGAGGATACAAGGACAATCGCAACTAAAACGCGCAAATATTTTTTTATAATCGCCCGAAACAGGTAACTTTTCATTGATTTACCAGTTTACCCTTTCCGCCGAAACAGGATTTTCATTTTCGTACATTTCCGTAATCCTGCCGTCCTTCACCGAAATCACACGGTCTCCCATCTGTGCGATTTCTTTTGTATGCGTGACGATAATTACAGTCTTATGATATTCTCTGACCAGTTTCTCAAGCTGCCGTAAAATCTGCTTGCCGGTTTCATAATCAAGAGCTCCGGTCGGTTCATCGCACAAAAGCAGATCCGGATCTCCGGAAAGTGCTCTTGCAATGGCAACTCTCTGCTGCTGTCCGCCGGATAACTGGGACGGATATTTGTTCTTCTTTTCCAGAAGTCCCATCAGTTTAAGGTTATCCTCCACAATGTTCGGATTATTTTTCGTATTCGCAACAAGTGCAATATTCTCACGAACCGTCAGTTCCCCGATTAGGTTAAAGGACTGAAAAATAAAACCGATGCTGTTTTTCCGGTAATTCGTCAGTTCCCGGTCCTTGAATTTTCCGATTTCACGGCCGCGAAATACGATGCTTCCGCTGGTGGGCGCATCCATTCCGCCGATCATGTTAAGAAGCGTCGATTTGCCGCTTCCGCTGCTTCCTAATATGACGAAAAGTTCCCCTTCGTAAATATCAAGATTCACTCCGTTTAAAGCCTTCACTTCACTGTCGCCGGTTCCGTATGATTTATGCAGGTCTCTTACCTGCAGAATACAGTTTTTATTATTGTTTTCCATAGAATTTCCCTTTTCGTGGACATACCGTTTCGCAAAAATCTTTAACTTTTATTATAACATCTTTTCGGACGTTTTTGACATTTTTCGCGTCTTTTTTCGAATAATTTATATACTTTCTCCGATTTGCTGTCTCTTAACCAGTTCCGTGAAAAATCCGTCATTTCAGCTGTCATCATAATGAATTCTCCTTTCAACCATTTGTTTATCTGTTGTTTAGTTGTTTTTCTGTTGTTGTGTTTCTTGATGAGCAGATAATAAACCGATTGTCACAGAAGCGTCACAGTGAAAAAAATCAAGAAAAAAAAATCAGACCACCGAATTTCTTCGATGGTCTGACGTTGTTAATCATATGATGTATCAATTAGAATAAATCTACCGACTTACCTTCTGCATCATAAATCTTCTTTTCAGAAACAACTACATAAACATCGCCGCCGAGTTTAGCTGCTTTCTTTTCAATAGCCTTGAAATCAATCTGCTGTCCGTCAATTTCAAAAACGATCTTTCCGGGTTTCTTAGCAGGCTTTGCAGCAACTGCCTTCTTAGCTGCAGGCTTCTTGGCTGCTGCGGTTGTCTTCTTAGCTTCAGCCTTCTTTGCAGGTGCTTTCTTAGCTGCAGGCTTCTTGGCTGCTGCTTCTTTCTTTGCTTCTGCCATAATTCATGTCCTCCTTAAATATGGTTGTATAAAAAAATATTATTACCGATACTTATTTTAATTCCTAACAGGTTTCCGGTCAACAATTTTTTAAATGATATAAAACCACTCGTCTCCCTGCGGAATTTCTTCTTTCACATTCTGCTTTCCTCCGGTACGATATTCCATTTCCGGATTCTTAATGCTGACCCTCGTATTTGCGGGAACCGAAGATGTGATAAACGTGTTGCCGCCGATGATGGAGTTTTCTCCGATTACCGTTTCCCCGCCGAGAATCGATGCGCCGGAATAAATGGTTACATTGTCTTCAATGGTCGGGTGACGTTTCTTTCCGGACAGTTTCTGTCCTCCTCTTGTAGAGAGCGCACCGATTGTCACACCCTGGTAAATCTTGACATTTTTTCCGATAATCGAAGTCTCGCCGACAACAATACCCGTTCCGTGATCGATAAAGAAACTCTTATCAATCGTTGCACCCGGATGAATATCGATTCCGGTTTCGGAATGTGCATATTCCGTCATCAGTCTCGGGAGTACAGGAACTTTTAAAAGATATAATTCATGTGCCATACGGTAAACCGTAATCGCCATAAGTCCAGGATAAGCCAGGATGATTTCTTCATAGCAGCTTGCTGCGGGATCGCCGTCAAATGCCGCCAAAAGATCCGATTCCACTTTTTCGCGGATGTCCGGAATGCGTTTGAAAAATTCGGTACAAATCCGGTAGCTCTCTTCCGCTTTTTCATCCTCCGTCATTTCGGTTTCCCGTTTACTGAAATCAAGCGCAAGATAAATCTGTTTGTTCAAATGATAAAAAATATCTTCCACCGTGACGGCAAGAGAATTCTTCGGATTATAGATTTTAAATGTACGTTGTTTGTAATAACCCGGATAAATTATTCTGAAAAGGTTATCCACGATTTCGCGAACTTCTTCCTTATTCGGATTCTTGTAGTTGTCCGATGCATCGATATTTCTGCCGTTTTCAAAATCACCCAGTACCGTTTCGACGATTTTATTGATTTCTTCTTCTTTCAAATTTCCTGCCATGGTATTCCGCCCTTTGCTTCGTTCTGATTCGGATTTTTATTCACCCGACATTGCCTATTTTATCAGGAAAAACAGCTTATGTACAGCCGCCTGATATACCCGAGTAAACTATATAATCAATTACCTATCGTGTCAATGGGATTACCTCCAGTATCAACGAATCCACAAAAGGCGGACCGTTCCATAACATATTTATCCCCTACTCTGTTGTTCTGAAAGCTAACCTGTTTAGAAAATAAGCTAATCGCTATCTGTTCTTTATCTCTATTCTGTCAAGAATTCCTTGTACTCCGACATCCTGATGCGTCAGATACATACGGTTTACATCCTCTATAAATACAGAATCTGCCCCGGTTTTTTTCTTTATCTTTTCTAAAGAGAACCCTCTGTCAATATATCTCATAATTTGAGAAACGAGCTTGTACATATCACTCTCATCATAAAGCGCTGTTGACTCTTCATTTAGTACTGCCGGCTTTGCATGACCATAAAATATCTTATTCGGCTTATAAGAAAGTAACTTGTTCCAACTTTCTTCAATCTGAGTTCCCTTATGTAGCTCCAGTTCATATAATGGATTAAGATCACCGACAAATAAAAAACCTTCATCCAGCAGGAGCGATATACTATCATCACTATGTCCGGGCGTATCTATCAACTCACCGTTTATGCCAACTCTTTTCAAAAAAGCTCTGCTGTTCGTTACGGATATGATTTTCAAATTATCATCTATGACAGGTTCGAACCTTATTTTTGAATCCTTAGCAAAAATACCATCCGAAGAATGCACATAGTTCTTTTGAAAGTCCGTTATTACAATAACCGGTCCATAATCTGCAATTTCCTGAGCGATACCCATATGATCCGGATGAAAATGCGAAATCAGGATATAGTTTATGTCCTGTATTCTCTTTTTATTATCTCCCAACGCATTACAAAATGCAGAAAATGTACCGGCCCATCCTGTATCAAACAGAACCGTCCCGGCACAGCCTTCAATTAAATATGTATTTGTATTTGAATACTTTAATTCTGTAATAATA
>OMRN01000271.1 GCA_900313265.1 uncultured Lachnospiraceae bacterium
GCCTACCTTTCCGAAAATTTGGACCGGCATATCACGATTGAATCGCTTTCCAGAGAATTTCACGTCAATCCGACCACCATCAAAACGGTCTTCCGCTCCGCTTACGGCAATTCGATTGCCGCCCATATGAAGGAACATCGCATGGAAAAAGCGGCGGAACTGCTTCGCACAACAGATCTTTCAATCTCCGAAATTTCCTCTGCCGTCGGATTCGTAACGCAGAGTAAATTTACGCAGGCATTCAAGGAAACCTACGGCGTTCTGCCCAGCAAATACAGAGAACATGAAAGCTGAGTTTTCTTCATTCCCGTTTTTTTAATATGGTTAGGCAAAACTAATTTTCCTTTGATTATTACGGTTAGTTATGGTATACTCGCATTAGTGGTGTAAAACACCCATATGACATTATTCCGGAAAGAACATGTTCCGGCAAAGAATTACCGGATTGCATTTTTGCAATCATTTTAAATATCGGGAGGTTATAAATTCATGGATCCAAAGGAATCAGCGGAAGATTATCTGGAAACAATTCTGATTTTAAGCAAGAAACTGCCCGTCGTACGCTCCGTGGACGTGGCCAACGAACTTGGATACAAGAAATCCAGCATCAGCGTGGCCATGAAGAAACTTCGTGAAAAAGAACACATTACGATGGACGCAAACGGTTTCATCACACTTACACCGGAAGGAAAAAAGATTGCCGAAAGCGTATATTCAAGGCATGTCCTTTTTACCAACTGGCTTTCGGAACTCGGTGTTGATCCCGTAATTGCAGCAGAGGACGCCTGCCGCATGGAGCACATCATCAGCGAGGAGAGCTATCTTGCCATTAAGGATTTCATTATTCGCCATCACTGCAAGGAATGTGCCCCGAATAAGAAGGCCCCTCATATTAAAAGCAGCACCATTATCTGATACCGGAAATATCTGATTATTTCGTTAAACCGGTTCATAATTGATATTTTTGCCGGAGCAGACTATAATTTAGAAGCATAGCAACCGAAATAATATGTTGCGAAAAACTGTAAAATATAATCAATCACAAAAGGACGAAGAATCATGAAGAAAATATTACCGGTTATCGCAATCATTGTATCCGTTGTTGCCATCTGTTTTTCCGCTTTCAGTTTCATATTTACGGTAAAAAACACCGGCAAAACCGAAGCACCCGTTCCGGCAGCATCGGAAGAAATTAAAACACCTGATATTCAGTATGTTCTGTTCCTCGGAACGAATGACAAGGACAGCAACCAGCCCGTTTTTGACAAGGAAACATCCATTGAAAAAGCGAAAGAAATCCTGACCGATCACTTCGGCGGCTACACCATCCAGGATGCAAACGGCGGCTGGGTAGGCGATGATGGCACTCTCTACCAGGAATACACTCTGGTCATCTACTTAAGCGACACCGACATCGACGCCGTTCATTCCGCTTGTGACGACTTAGTCAAAACCTTTAACCAAAGCTCCATCCTGATTCAGGCAAACGAGACAAAAACCGAATTTTACTCAGGCAAGTAATATTTTTGACAAATAAAGATTTTTTGACATAAAAAATGCCACCGAGTTCAGTCTCCGTGGCATTTTCAATTACTATTCACTTTTTAACCTCCTTATTCTTTATTTTTATCTATATATTTGAATTACTCGGTGGTTATTCTCCTTTGCTTCCTTTTGCCCGAGAGGCATGAGCGGCGATTGAGGGAAGATATATAATAAGCACCAGTAATAACAGACCCTCTCTTAGCTCACAATTCATTTTTTATACCTCCTTCCCTTTTTGTAAGCGTTTCAATCGATAAACCTCTTTGTTATCTTCGGTTCATCTCTTTCTTATGTGAGAAGTATATCAAATGAATTGTCACAGTAATGTCACACAAATAACAATAATTGAAAATTTTAACGCAACCGTAAAAACCCTCCGGTCAAAAATAGCAAATCCGCTTTTTTACACTTTCGGCATATTCTTTATTTTCTGCGAAAGTTCCGCCAGTTCCTCCTTTGACAAATCCTCCAGATGCTCCAGCTGGTCGATGATTTCCGCCTTGCTGGCCTTGTATCTCATGGATGATACTTCGTTATAAAACGACACAATCACACCGGTAACCAGCGAAACAACTAAAATAGTATAGATTGAAAGCAAAACAGAAAGAATTCTGCCGAAAAGCGTCATTGCGATAAAGTCTCCGAAACCTGCCGTGGATGCCACCGCATACAAATACCAGAGTGCATCCCCGTATTTGTGTATTTCCGGTTCCACAAGCATCACCAGCAAAGCTTCCAGGAAGAAAAATACCACATAAGCGGCAAGAATTTTAGTCGCTCCGGTCCTTTTTAATACTTCTCCCAGAATTCGTA
>OMRN01000193.1 GCA_900313265.1 uncultured Lachnospiraceae bacterium
CGTAATAATGATTTCAGGTGCAAAAGGAAGATATCTTTTCGGCAAATGATCAAACATGCGATTAATACAGTTATATACCGGCACAAATTTCTTATTCTTATCTCCGGATAACTCATATATTTCGTCCACTGAATACGGGAGCATCGGCAAATAGTTTCTTGTCACAAGAAGGTAATAGTTGTCACTCTCTCTGATTGCCCTGGCAAATTCTTTGGTTCGAATAAACTTACTGTCTTCATCAATAATTATGATTGCGTTACCAATCTGATTAATTCTTGTTTCCCAATCATCTCCATCGAGCGCTATCAACTCTCTGTCACAGGATATTGAAACCCCGCTGTTCTTTTTAAATCTGTTATACTCGCGTACCATCTCGTAAAGAGTCGTTTTTCCTTTTCCACTGTCGCCACAGAGAATTGTAATATTTCTTTTCAATTCAAAAGTATAACGGTTACGACTATTGCTTACGCGGATTTTATATTTTCCTGTCATTTTATGGAATCCTCCTGCAAATACTTAACAGCAGCATCCAAATACTCCTGCTTGGACCGAACAATCAGTTTGTCTTTATTCAGAATTCTTATTTCAAATGGTTCTTCCCCGAAATCCATGATATGAAATAGATTTATAGTAAAATCTTTTTCTTTCCCGAGTTTTAAAATCCATTTGGCACAGTTATTTCCACAATTAGATGCATTAAAAATTTTACCGGGGTTATTTTTCATTAAAATAAGGGTTTTTACGCCTCCGGATAGTTGTAGCGGCGAAATGTTTCCTAAGACAGGACTGTAAATATCATTTGGCCCTATTACCTGCGAATGATCTACATCACGAATAACTTCTTTTGCAAATTCATCTGTAATCCACTCATCCTTATACTTATTCTTAAAATAAACGGATGTATTATATATAGCATTTTCTTTATCACCAAAATATATTCTAAGCACCTTTTATCTCCCCTTCATCAAACCCTGTTCTATTTCACTTTTTTCATCACGGTTTCGGCAATCCCAGATTTCCTAACGTCCTTCCTATATCATATGCTTTTTTCGGATTTGAGGTCGTTATGCTGACAATACGCTTCCCGTCCATGTATACGCCACCGTATATATAATCTACTGTCGGGTCCTCAAAAAGTGAATTTCCGGAACTGGCATTCACGATAAAATTCTCGAGTTTCCCTTCCGATTCAATTTTTATATCATAGACAACATAGCAAAGATTCTTTTTCTCATTATAATAAATCTTTACTTTTTCGCCTTTCCCTTTCTTCTCCTCTAAAAACTCGCCGTAGTAATAATACGTTGACATGGCATTCCGTGCCTGCGCGCTGTCTTTGTATTCGGTAAATGTGAAATTAATATCCGACTCCGCATTCTTACCATCCGAACTCTTCGGTTTGGCATAGATCTCAACAACCGGCTTTATTTCGGCAATGTCCAGTAAGCCCCTTTCCGGTTCTGCAACATCATACCCCAGTTTTTTTATCTCCGTCTCCATTGCTTCGCGTCCCGGTAGCGTAAACAGATTGCTTCTGTAATTCATATACACAATCACGCCTGCCAGACAGCCAAGTACGATTACACATATTACCGGAATAATGAATTTTTTCATCCGAACTTATCTCCCCTCTCCTTTTGGTGCCTGTCACTTTTGGTCCAAAAGTGACAAGTCCCTTTACTATTTCTTCCCCTTCCGCTGCTTTAGATACCCCGCCAGAAACGGTTTCTCAATCTTCCTCTTAATCACAATCTGGATTTCCTCGTGCGGATCCATGGGCTTGACCAGTATCGAATAAATACCGGTTCGCCTCGCGCCCCAGACATCCGTAAAAAGCTGGTCCCCGACAAAAAGCGTATTTCCGGTATTTGTCCCCATCTGCTCCATTGCCTTTCGGTAACCCTTTCTGGATGGCTTGCCGGCTTTGTGAATATACTCTATTTTCGTTCCCGGTTCCGTACTTTCTCCCGCATCACTGCCGCTCTGATTCTGCTTTTCTTTCTGATCCCTCTCCTTCATCGTTTCAAGAAACATCTTCACTCTCGGCTCTTTATTATTTGAAAGCAGCATCACCTGATAGCCGATGTCTTTAAGCCTTCGAAGCAGAGCATCGCTTCTCTCATCCGACGGTGCATCCTGCGGCACCAGCGTATTGTCAATGTCAAAAATGACACCCCGAAAGCCGTCCTCATAAAACTTCTCATAATCGATGTCGTAAGCGGAATCCAGATATTCATCCGGATAGATCCACGAAAACAATCCCATCACTCCGTCTCCGTCGGAAGCGCATATCCCTTAATCGGAAAATTATCATATGCCGCATAGGAACAATACGTATCTTCTTCCTGCATCCTCTTTACTTCACCGGCCCAGTCATGCCACTGACCGTCTTCGTAAGAAACATAACTCTCACCCGGATTTACAATTCCGTAATTATATCTTTTCAGTTCGATGTCCGTTCCCTGATGTTCTTCTCTGTATTTATTGGCGCCCTGCGGTCCGATGGACGATGTATTCACGAGTGCGTATTTCACACCTTCCTTTGTCATGACGCTCTGGCAAACTACAAAGGCAACTTTTTCTCCCTCATCAAAATGGATGCTCTCATTAAGAAGCATCCGGTGATACCCCGCAAAAGTATAATCGCCGCTCACACTGCCGAGTTTTTCGCCATCCGTCGGGTTCGTGAAATCATCTTTTAAACGGTAAATATCCACCATGACTTCCGCATTGAAATCTCCGGTCATGACAGAAACGGATTGCAGCTCCATATTTCCCTCTGCATCAAAAATATTCGCCGTATAAACCGGC
>OMRN01000272.1 GCA_900313265.1 uncultured Lachnospiraceae bacterium
ACTGCAGTTTGAATATGACGGGTATTGTATCAATATTCTGGATACCCCGGGACACCAGGATTTCTCGGAGGATACCTACAGAACCTTAATGGCGGCGGATTCCGCGGTCATGGTTATCGACGCATCCAAGGGTGTTGAGGCACAGACGAGGAAACTCTTCAAGGTCTGCGGTATGCGCGGCATTCCGATTTTTACGTTTATCAACAAACTTGACCGTGATGCCAATGATACATTCGATCTGCTCGATGAAATCGAGAAAGAACTCGGAATCGAAACCTGCCCGATGAACTGGCCACTCGGTAGCGGTAAATCTTTCCGCGGTGTTTACGAAAGAGACAGCAAGGAAGTCATTCTTTATTCCGATACCGAGAAGGGTACGAAAGAAGGACATGCCGAGAGAATTCCCATCAGCGATGAAACGACACTTGTAGGTGCAATCGGCCAGGAAGCTTATGATAACTTAACCGGCGAGATGGAGCTGTTAGACGGTGCCGGTGCGGAATTTGACTTGGAGAGTGTGCGTGCGGGAAAACTGACGCCGGTATTCTTCGGTTCGGCATTAACCAACTTCGGTGTGGAGATTTTCTTACAGAATTTCTTAAAAATGGCCACAACGCCGCTTGCGAGACGTGCGGATATCGGTGTAATCAACCCGACGGATGATGAGTTCTCGGCTTTTGTATTTAAAATCCAGGCCAATATGAATAAAGCCCATCGTGACCGTGTCGCATTTATGCGAATCTGTTCCGGCAAATTCGATGCGACCAAAGAAGTCCGTCATGTGCAGGGGGATAAGGTGATGCGTCTTTCACAGCCCCAGCAGATTATGGCGGATGACCGGAAAATCTTAAGCGAGGCATATGCGGGAGATATTATCGGAGTTTTCGATCCCGGAATTTTTGCAATCGGGGATACGCTTTGTGCTCCGAAGAATAAATTCATGTTTGAAGGAATTCCGACTTTCGCGCCCGAGCATTTTGCAAGGGTTCGTCAGATGGACACGATGAAGCGCAAGCAGTTTATGAAAGGCATTACACAGATTGCCCAGGAAGGTGCAATCCAGGTATTCCAGGAATTCAATACCGGTATGGAAGAGATTATCGTCGGCGTGGTCGGTGTGCTTCAGTTTGAAGTACTCAAATACCGCCTCGAAAACGAATACAATGTTGAGATAAAAATGGAGCCGCTTCCGTACGAGCATATCCGCTGGATTGAGAATAAGGACGAAGTGGATGTGGCACGGATTGTCGGAACGTCCGATATGAAGAAAGTCAAAGATATGAGAGGAAATCCGCTTCTTCTGTTTGTTAATCCATGGAGTGTCGGCATGACTCTCGACCGTAACGAAAATCTGAAACTTTCCGAATTCGGCCGTGAGTAAACAGGAGTAACCGGCATTGAAGCTGATTAAAGAAGAGGAAACGAATCAGTGAAGAAGTATTTAATAGCCATCATGGCGGTATTTGTGGTTTCCATGATCGGAATCGTGATTACCACAGGTATTCTGGAAAAGAAAAAGGGCGTGGAAGACGGAGTGTTCTCGATGGAGACCATCCGCAATACTTTTCGTGTGGACAAAAACACAATTGAAAAACAGCGTCAGACCGTCGAGGAAAAAGATAATTCCGGAGCGTTTTTAGCGGATGTGGATACCACGGTCGTAAACGATATTACCGCAGATGAAGGCGGTCAGTCGGAAGGAAGCGATACGGAATTCTTCCATGCGTCCATTTTAACCGAGAAGGATTTAAAGACCCGGGAAGAATACGGAATTAACAGAGACAGTATTATCGAAACCTTTGCCGAAAATAACGGAAATTACTGTTACGATACGATGGATGAAAGCCTTCATCAGTTGTATGCGGAAATTCTGATGGCAATTAGAAACCGTGCGGAGGAAGTGCCTTTATGCACCCGCTCCCAGGACGAACTCGACTTTGCATACCGCTGCGTGCTCGATGATCACCCGGAGATTTTTGCGGTAACCGGATATACCTGCGTGCTTCATTCGGCGAACGATACTCCGGTAAAAACGGCATTTACCGCAAAATACACGATGAGCGCGACGGACGAGGAGCGGGCATTATCGCAGATCCGGAAATATGTTTCGGATTATAAAAGCGGTATATCGGTCAGTGCGTCCGATTACGAGAAAGTTAAGTATACTTACAAATTCCTGATTGACAACACCGAATATGTTCTCGATTCGAAGGATAATCAGAATATCTGCTCCGTAATGATTTATCACCAGTCCGTATGCCTCGGATACGCCAAGGCAATGCAGTATCTGTTAGGCGAAGTCGGAATCCGTTCGACGGTAGTGGAAGGCTTCGCGGCAAGCGGAGAACCTCATGCATGGAATATGGTGCATATCGATAATGCTTACTATTACGTGGATGTTACCTGGGGCGATTCTTCCTACACGAACGGAAACAGTGCCGTCCGCCTTTTAAACGGTGTAAACTACGATTACTTGAATATTACGACAGAAGAACTGTCCTTTACGCATGAAATCGACAATGTGGTTCCGGTTCCGCAATGCGTGGACATCGCGGATAATTATTATGTGAAAGAAGGGCTGTATTTCGATAACGTAAACAAAAATGCCCTTTCGCTGATTTTCAAGACCGCCATTGAGGACGGGGAGGACCATATTACCATCAAATGTTCCAATGATGCGGTTTATCAGGAAATGAAGTATTATCTTTTGGATGAACAGCGGATTTTCGATTATATGCCGGAAGGAACGGAAAGCCTGTCGTATGGGGAAAATACGGATATGCATACCATTACGTTCCTGATAAAACAGCAGCAGGAGTAATGAAGAACGGTATTTTTTTCCCGGAACGGTATATAATCTTCAATTTTTATGCACAATATGCATATTTTATGGTATAATAATTAAGTTATTATGGCATTGTCTATTTAAGATGCGTTATGAATTTATTTTTGCGATTGTAATCTTGAAAAATACAAACGAAAAAGGTTAGGGAGGCAGGCATTATGTCGAACGATGTAAACGAAAAAATCGGAACCGTTAAGGTAGCGGATGATGTTGTACCAAACATTGCGGCTTTGGCAGCAGCGGAAGTTGACGGAGTTGTTTCGGTAGCTGAAAATCTCACGGCGGAAATCATCGACCGTATGGGCATGAGAAAGGCTCCGAAGGGAGTAAAAGTTGAGATTAAGGGCAAGAAAGTTTACGTGGACATGGCTCTCGGAATCGATTACGGATACAATGTTCCCGAAACCAGCCGCAAGGTTCAGGAGAAGGTAAAAGAATCCATCGAAACCATGATGGGACTTGAAGTTGTGGATGTAAATATTCATATTGCCAGTGTGGTATTGCCGAAGGCAGGTCAGTAAGAAAGATGATGAGAAGGCGTCAGTGCAGGGAGCAGCTTTTTAAGCTGTTATTCCAGGTGGAATTTAACGATAAAACAGAATACGAAGAGCTGGCCAGACGTTTCCGCACATTCGACGACAGAGAGGAACTCGAAGAGTCGGATGAGCCGTCGGTGCTTTATTTGGAGGATCTCGACAAAGAGGAAAAACCTCCGATTCTGACCGAAGAAGAAAGCGATTATGTCGAACAGAAATTTGCCGCCATAACCGGACGCATGGATGAAATGGATGCAGTTTTCAATTCCCTGTCACCGGACTGGACGACCGACCGTATGGGGAAAGTGGAACTTGCCATCCTCCGTCTTGCCTATTACGAGATGAAATACGATGATGATATTCCCGAGTCGGTTGCGATTAACGAAGCGGTTGAACTGGCGAAGAAATACGGGCAGGATGAGTCCTATTCGTTTGTAAACGGAATCCTTGCATCCTGTGCCGAAGACTCCGGGAAGAAGAAACCGGAGAAGAAAGAGCCGAAAGAAGTATCGCTCAAAGGCGAAACCGAAGCATTGAAAAATGCGAAAGAACGGCCCTGGAAGAAAAATAACAATAAAGCAAGGATTGTGGTAAAGAAAACCACGACAGGGAAAAAATGAGCGTATATTCAGTTGAACAGCTGAACACTTTTATTAACACCATGTTCCGAAGTGAGGTAGCTTTGCGTGATGTTTCCGTGCGGGGAGAAATCAGCAATTGCAAATATCATACTTCGGGACATATTTATTTTACGCTCAAAGATGCAAAAAGTGCGATTCCCTGCGTAATGTACGAAAGAGACCAGGGTGGTCTTTCTTTTAAACTGGAAAACGGACTGGAAGTGGAGGTCCGTGGCTCGGTCGGAGTTTTTGTCCGGGACGGGAAATACCAGCTTTATGCAAAACAGATCAAAAAAGGGGATATCGGAGAACTTGCGAAACGCTTTGAAGAACTGAAAGCAAGGCTGAAAGAAGAAGGTCTTTTTGACGAAAGCGTCAAGCAGCCGATTCCGAAAGATGTAAGAAGACTCGGCGTGGTAACCGCTCCGACGGGAGCTGCGGTGAGGGATATTATTTCGGTTTCCAAAAGGAGAAACCCTTATATTGAAATTATTCTATATCCGGCCCTGGTGCAGGGCATTGGTGCAAAAGAGAGTATCGTCAAAGGAATCCATGCACTTGAAGAAATCGGTGTCGATGTGATGATTGTCGGACGAGGCGGAGGATCCATCGAGGATTTATGGGCCTTTAACGAGGAAATGGTGGCGCAGGCGATTTTTAACTGTCCGGTTCCCGTCATTTCCGCTGTAGGACATCAGACAGACGTAACGATTGCCGATTTTGTAGCGGATCTTCGGGCACCGACCCCTTCTGCGGCAGCGGAACTTGCCGTGGAAGAATTACAGCCGAAAATCGATGCACTTTCGGATTACGCTGAAAGGCTGACGGATTCGCTTAAGCGGAAAATATCCGTTTCAAGACTTCGGGCCGACCGGGCGGACGAGATG
>OMRN01000290.1 GCA_900313265.1 uncultured Lachnospiraceae bacterium
GGCACAAAACGGAGGAATGAAACTTTCCGATGCGACATCGCCTTCCTGAATAAAGACATTCTCAAGCTGTAAATCCAGACAGTGTTTAATTACTTTGTTATATTCACGCTTTGTAACCTTCCGGTGAAGTTCCGGATAGGCGGCAAGGCGTTTTTTCTGCGTATCGCTTAATGCTCCCGGTGTATTGTAAAGCGGCGTATACTGACTCATAACGGATAAGTAGACGCAGCCCCCGTATTCTTCGCTTATATAATCGATGACAGCGAGTGCGTTTTTCACGCCGAGTGGCAGCAGAAGGTGACGGATAATGACGCCCTTTTTCATAAGAGGCGGACATTCACCCGTTTGCTCAAAGTTCTCATCCCCGCTTTCAAAAACCGGAAGCGGAATCTGCCGTACCATCTCCTTGACAGCCGCTTTCGCAACCTCCGGATAGTCCGGGGCATGAGAGTATTTCTGTGCCATGCCGGGATCCATGTATTTAAAATCGGGCAGATAGATATCGATAAGACCGTCGAGAAGCCGGAGGGTTTCCGGCAGTTCGTAGGCCGAAGAATTATAAACAAAAGGAAGGTCAAAGCCGCGGTTTTTGGCAAGAAGAATCGCCTCGCGGATTCCGGGGACAAAGTGGGAGGGAGTAACCAGATTGATGTTGTGCGCGCCCTGCTTTTTTAAATCAAAAAAGATATCACATAACTCTTCGGGTGTTACTTCCCATCCGTCACCGTTTTCGGAAATGGCGGCGTTCTGACAGAAAATGCAGCGAAGATTGCACCCGGTAAAAAAAACGGCTCCGCTGCCGGCGCTTCCGCTGATGCAGGGCTCCTCCCAGAAATGCAGGGCAGCGCGTGAAATGCGCATGACATCCGATTCTCCGCAGATACCGTATTTTAACGGAGAAGCAGGTGACGTTATAGGGGATCTTTCAATCCCGCATTTTCTCGGACATAAATTACAAGTCATATTCCTATTGTACCGAAAGATTGCCGCGAAGCCAAATGAAAAATACAAAAGTATACATGCTTTTATGATTATGATAAAATCAAAAATATGAAAATGATTACTTTGGGAAAAACGGGCATTACCACGCCCCAGAATGCGTTCGGCGCACTGCCGGTTCAGAGGATTTCCACGGATAGCGCGGTGGAAATACTTCGTGCGGCTTATGAAGGCGGCATGACATTTTTTGATACGGCAAGAGCTTATACGGACAGTGAGGAAAAAGTCGGAATTGCATTTGAAGGCATTCGGGATAAGATTTATCTTGCCAGCAAGACCGACTCGAAAAGTGCCGAAGCATTAAGGGAACATTTAGCGACGACGCTTCATAATCTGAAGACGGACTATCTGGATTTATACCAGCTTCACTGCGTACCGCAGTGTTATCGTCCGGGTGACGGAACCGGTCTTTACGAGGCGCTTCTTGAAGCCAAAAAAGAAGGAAAAGTACGCCACATCGGCATTACCACGCATAAAATCGACGTGGCGGAAGAAATCATAGAAAGCGGTCTTTATGAAACGCTTCAGTTTCCTTTTTCCTATCTTTCAAGCGAACGGGATATTGAGCTTGTGAAAAAATGCGAAGAGGCCGGTATGGGATTTATCGCCATGAAGGGATTATCCGGCGGACTTTTGACGAATTCGAAAGCCTGCATGGCTTTTATGAGTCAGTATCCGGTACTTCCGATCTGGGGCATTCAGAGAATGGAAGAGTTACGGGAATGGCTTTCGTTTTTTGACGAAGACGTGACGATGGATGAGGAAATGAAAGCGGTGATTGAAAAAGACCGTGCGGAATTATCCGGTGAATTCTGTCGCGGCTGCGGTTACTGTGCTCCCTGCAGCGTCGGGATTATGATTCATCAGTGTGCCAGAATTTCACAGATGATCCGTCGTGCTCCGTCCGGCCCCTGGCTTAGTGAGCGCTGGCAGGGCGAGGTTTCAAAAGTATTAAACTGCATCGAATGCGGCGAATGTATGAAACGCTGTCCGTACGGACTGAATATTCCCACGCTGCTTCGAAAGAATTACGAAGACTATCAGAATATATTATCCGGAAAAACCGAAATTTAAAAAGGCGCCTGAAAACAGACGCCTTAAATTGCTTTCTATAGCTGCTGCCTGGAAACGAGTTCCGCAAAGAACCCGCCTTTTTCGATCAGTTCATCATAGGTACCGTCTTCCACAATCGAGCCGTTGTCTACAACGATAATACGGTCGCACTGACGAATCGTCGAGAGTCTGTGAGCAATCACGACTCTCGTGCTGTTTAAGCGGTCCAGTGCTTCGGAAACCTTCTTCTGCGTTTCGTTATCGAGTGCACTGGTGGCCTCGTCCATGAAAAGAATCCTGGGTTTCGGCGCAATGGCGCGGGCAATTAAAAGACGCTGCCTCTGGCCGCCGGAAATCGAGCCGCCGCCCTCGGTAATCAGTGTATTCATCTGCTTGGGCATTCTTCGGATATCGTCCGCGATTCCCGCGATTTCCGCCGCTTCCCAGGCATCTTCTTCGCTTAAGTCCGGACAGTCTGTGGCAATGTTTTCGTAAATTGTGCCGCCGAACAGTTTTCCGTCCTGCATAACGGTTCCGATTTTTCTCCGGATCGAACGGAGGTTGATATCCTGCAAATCCCTTCCGTCGTAGTAAACCGCACCCGTTTTTGGATTTTCGAATCCAAGTAAAATTCGCATCAGCGTTGATTTTCCGCTGCCGCTTTTTCCGGTAATCGCCACATATTCGCCGGGGTTGATTTTAAAACTGATATTGTTTAAAATCGCGGGACCTTTGTCGTAACGGAAGGTTACGTTATTCAGTTCGATTTCTCCGGAAAGGGAAGTGATGACCATCCTGTTTCCTTCATCTTCCGAAACGGTGGTCAGAATCGGCTGTATCAGTTCCACGGAAGGACGGATTCTGGCGATGGATGCGGCAATTGAGGCGAGGGCCGCCATCCCTACGCTGAGACTTCCGTATGCGGTGTTAAATGCATAGTATTCCGCAACAGACACATGGTTTTTTATGGCAAGCGCATAAATGACGATTACGCCGATCATGGAGATTCCGCTTGTTAAAACGGGAGCGACTTTTAGCAGTAACGGCGGGTTATAGTCAAGCAGGGCTTTCGCCGAATAGAACGATCCCCATTTTGCAAAAGCACGTTTGGAGGATCCGGAAAGCCGGATTTTCTGAACGCCGTTTATCAGCTGATATCGCATGCCTTTTTCATGAGACGAAATAAGCATCAGTTTTCGGTTAACCTTCGCCTGCAGAATGACGGCAATCAGTGTTACAAGAAGATTTAAAACCGTGACAATCAATGCCGGCCATACAAGGGAAGGCGCGTAGAATATAACCTGTCCGATATAGGCAAGGGAGAAAACTCCCGACAGCCCCGTTATAAAGAATGCATATGCAACCTCGTTAGATAATTCGCCCATCACATCAATCCGGTTTGATAAATCCCCGGCGGTGAAATTCCGGAAGAATGAAACCGGAAGGGACAGTATGCGCATCATGGTTGCCGAGTAGGTGTAAACATACATTTTCACCATAATACGGTTTCCGAGAAGGGCTTTCGTAGCAGCGAGCAAACCGGAAGAGATGGAGATGCTTAGCATAAACAGACCGACGCCGGTAAGAAGACGTATGTTGGAAGTATCAAGCACGTCGGAGAACAGGCGTTTATTTAATGCAGGCATCAGCATGCCGAGCACCATTATGAAAATAATCAGCAACAAAAGTGCCCAGATATCCGAAAAGGGAATCTGTGCGAACATGAATTTAAGAAGAGTCTTCGTATTGACAACAGTCTTCGGAAAAGGCTTGAAGAATACGATTACTTCCGAATCAATGAGATCCCTGTTTTTAGCGTTAATCGGGATATAGGCTTTTTTCTTGGCATCGTAATAAACGTAACCGTGTATGCCGGCCGGAAGAAGTGCAATAATATTTCCGTTGTCTTTTCTGCGGCCTAACATCGGTCCCATGGCATGACGGTCCCAGTTTCCCTCCAGTTTCAGATTGCAGTGCATAATCCCGTGGGGGTTCATATAGCAGTCCATCAGATCCTGTATATCTTCCACATTTTC
The DNA here is from genome assembly GCA_900313265.1 of uncultured Lachnospiraceae bacterium. Taxonomy (GTDB): domain Bacteria; phylum Bacillota; class Clostridia; order Lachnospirales; family Lachnospiraceae; genus UBA3766. The sequence continues at coordinate 4,089 of OMRN01000290.1, forward strand.
CGGAACTTCCCCGGTCCGGATACGAAAGTACTTTAAGATGGCGCTCAAAGCATCGGTGGTACCGATTCTGTTTTCATTCAGGGATTCTCTTAAGGATTCGCTGATAACCGAGTCGGCAATCTTCAGGAGGGAATCGGAAAACATTTCCTGATCCGAAGCTTTGCGGGCACGAATTTTCTCATCATACGAGCTCATCTTCTCCTCCTCCTACTCATTGCTTACCAGCATTTTATAGCTGCCGCCAAGTGCCATCAGTTCATCGTGAGTGCCGCGTTCCACCACGTGTCCGTGGTCCATAACGATGATTTCATCGCAGTTCCGGATTGTGGACAGACGGTGGGCAATCATAATGCAGGTAATTCCGCGATCGGCGATGGCGTTTATAACTTCCCACTCGGTACGTGCATCCAGTGCGGAGGTTGCTTCGTCCAGAATCAGGACGGACGGATTATGAACCAAAGCTCTCGCGATTTCCATGCGCTGTCTCTGACCGCCGGAAAAATCCCGGCCGCCTTCGGAGACCATACCGTCGTATCCGCCTTCGCGCTGCATGATGTCGTTATGAATCTGTGCATCCTTGCAGGCTTTAATCATTTCCGCATCGTCAATCGAGTCATCCCACATTTTAATATTATTGGTAATGCTGTCTTCAAACAGCGTAATATCCTGTTCCACCACAGCAACCGAATCGGTAAAAACATTTTCATCAATCTCGGAAAGCGGTTTGCCGTCGAATAAAATCGACCCGTTCCAGGGACTGTATAAACCCGTAATCAGTTTGGATAAAGTGGATTTGCCGCAGCCGGAAGCTCCGACAAAAGCAATGCGCTGTCCGGGTTTGACGGTAAGATTAAAATCCTCCACCAAAGGGGGTTTCAAAGTGGAATATCCGAAGGTTACATTTTTCATTTCCAGGGTTCCGGTCAGTTTTCGGTACTCTTCTTCCTGGGAATCCGTCCGGAATACCTTTGCGTCCGGATACTGCATAACGTCTTCGATTCGCTCCGTTTCGGTGACCAGTTCCTGAATTTTCTGACCGGATTTAAGAAGGGAAGTGACCGGGATCATAAAGGAATTTAAGAATCCCTGAAAGGCGAGAATCATACCGGTCGTGAATTTTCCTCTTATGGTAAGCCAGATGCCGAGAATAAGAATGGCAACACTCATCGCTGAGGATATGATTTCGGGAATGGAACCGTAAAGGATATCCACGGTCTTGTAATTGACGTAACTGTTATTGGAGCAGACAAAATAGGAGGCCCATCTTTCAAACAGCTTCGGTTCCGCACCGCTTGCCTTGACGGTTTCAATCATTCCGATTCCCGAGGTGATATCGGCATTCAGTGCATCGGTTGTGCGCATCAGTTCGCGCATGGAATTGGCACATTTGTTGGCAATAACCCGTGATAACATGGCCTGGATTAATACCGAAACAAGACCGATAGCGGTTAAAAGCCAGGAATAACGGATCATGATGACAAGATAGAAAATCATCATAACGGTATTGATGGCCAGAGGAGAAAAGGTATAAATGATTTCATTTGCCAGATTTGCATTGGTCTGCATTCTCTGAAGCAGATCGCCGGAGCTTCTGAGCGTAAAGAATTCCATCGGAAGATTTAAAACCTTCCACATATAGTTTGAATTGCTTGTAACGGACAGTTTTCCCTCCAGACAAAGGGAATAAATCGCCTGTATCCAGGCGGCAATCAGTTCGATGGCGGTAACGATGGAAAGACAGATTAAAAACGGTACCGTCCACTGAGGATCCCGGCCGGAGAGCAGATGCTCCAAAAAGACTCTGGAAAAGGCAGATGTAAAGACGCCCATGAAGGAAACAATGAAGGTTGTTAAAGCCACAAAAATCATCGCGCTCCGGGCACTGTCGATTCGGTCAAGGACGGTTCTTAAAAGACTTTTTTTCTCCCCGCCCGGCGTAAAGCGGTTTGACGGACGAAGGAACAGACACTCGCCGGTAAAGGATTTTTTGAATTTGTCCGTGCGTACAATGGTTTCCCCTTTGGAAGGATCTGTTAAATAAACCCGGGAACCTTTCATGCCGCGAAGTACCATAAACCCGCCATTTTCCCAGCCGATGATGCAGGGATATTCCGGATTTTTTTTCAGTTCTTCGTATTCCGTTTTCTTAAATTCGGCATTCAGTCCGTACCGGTTTGCCACCTGTTCGATATTCGGAAAGGTACTTCCTTCTTTGGATACGTTACATTCCAGACCGACTTCTTCAATGGTGAGCCATTTATCATAATAAGCCAGTATCATACAAAGACACGCGACTCCGTCTTCCTGCGGGGTCATCTGTATGAAAAGCGGTACATGTATCTTGTTTTTGGATACCGGTTTCTTTTCCTGTTTTTCCATTGCGGATTCCCCTAGTTAACAATAAATGAAATCGGATGAATCTGTTCTTCCTCTCCGGTTTCGGTATGTCCGGTTACGGTACCGAAAATACAAAATGCGATGACTCCGAGAACCAAAACCAGTAAGGCAATTAAAACAACCCATACCGGCGGGGTTGTGACCCGGATATAGGATTCGAGTTCTTCCGGACTGTTTAAACTGTTTTCGGTATCGCTTTTAAAAATATTACCCATATCATTGCCGCCTTTTATGTTTTTTGATTTTCGTTTCGTTTTTGATCGGTTCGGATGATGTTTCTATTATAGGATTTTTCCCGTATTTCTTCTACTAAGATTTCGATATATTCTTTCGAAAGTTTTTATCATTCGGAAAATGGCTGCCTTTCTTCGTACCGACAGCATCAGTCAAGGTGATGAATCTCGCAAAGGTAGCCGGAGCAGGCAGGCTGTTTGTCGGCGAAATCCCGGATTTCATCCGGTGTCATGCCGGAGGGATTGGGTTCATCATTTTCAAGATAAAGCATGATTTCAAAGTCATGACCGGTATTTAAGATTTCATGGCCGATGATGTTTTTATAGTCCTCTTCATATTCTCCAGCGGGGTCTGTGTAAACAAGCATGATTAAGGTCGGACCGGTGGCGTCTAAGAATTCATCTAACGTTGCATAAACGGGACCGTCCATCCGGTAGTATCCCTGCATGCAGATTCCGTAGTTTTCCCCGGGAAAAACATTTTCTGCAATTTTTTCGGTCTCTGCAATTAAATCTTCCCCGTACTGAATCCACTGATAATTGTCTTCGGTATACACGGCATTTCCGGAATAGACATTGGGACAGAAGCTGACCTCGATATCGAATCCCGGGTACTTTGCGCTTTCATACCGGTATACGCTGGTGGTTAAAGGAAGCGTTTCGTAAAACCCCTTATAGGTAAAAGTATCGCCGGGATAGCGGTCTTTAAGATATTCCGCGGATTCCTTCGGCCAGACATTTTTCTGCCGGTATTCTTCCGACCATGGCAGATAATTGCAGCCGGCGAGTGTTGTAATGATGCATGTGATAAGCAGGATGGAAGTGAATTTTTTCATGTTTTATCGTGTTCTCTTTCGGAGATTTGCTCTTGTTTGCCGGTTTCTTTAAATTTCGTTTATTTGTTGTTTAATTCGATTCATTTTCGAAACGGAACAAGATAAGTATAGCACTCCGGAGGAGGATTTGATAAGGTGCGTGTTTATTTTAATGTCTTATTTTAATTATTGCGTGTTTCTTTGACAAAAAGGCCGAAAAATGATATCTTCTTATGGATTATGGGTTCATTTCAAAGTGATTTACTGAAATGTGACCGCGATTGTTTAACGAATGGATTTAAGGAGGACGTTCCGGTGAGTAACGGAAGCGTTTTTGTCGGAGTA
>OMRN01000274.1 GCA_900313265.1 uncultured Lachnospiraceae bacterium
GTAAGGGAGAACCGGAATGGGATTTAATGTAGCGATTGACGGACCTGCGGGAGCGGGAAAAAGCACCATTGCCAAACTGGTGGCAAAAGAAAAAGGTTTTATTTATGTGGATACCGGCGCGATGTACCGTGCGATAGCACTGCATCTTTTACGAAAAGGTGTTACTCCGGATGAAAAAGATCGTTTTGCGGCGGAATGTGCCGATGCGGACGTTACCATCCGCTATGTGGACGGCGTTCAGCAGGTTTTGTTAAACGGCGAAAACGTAAGCGGTCTTATCCGGACCGAGGAAGTCGGGAATATGGCTTCTTCAAGCAGTGTGGATAAGGATGTCCGTGCAAAACTCCTTGATCTTCAAAGAAATCTTGCGAAAGAAAACGATGTGGTGATGGACGGAAGGGATATCGGAACGAATATTCTTCCGAATGCCGACGTGAAGGTATATCTGACGGCTTCCGTGGAAGAAAGAGCCACAAGGAGATTTAAAGAGCTTACCGAAAAAGGCCAGGAATGCGACTTTGAAAAAATCAAAGCTGACATCAAAGAGCGTGACGAACGTGACATGAACCGCGAAATTGCGCCTTTAAAACAGGCGGAAGATGCGGTACTGATCGATTCTTCCGATATGACCATCGAAGAAGTAAAAGATGCCATCTGCAAGCTGATTTGTAAATAATCCGAAAAATGAAACGGAAATGTCCAACGTATCATTTTTGCATGGATAAATCAATTCGATAAAACAAAGGATGCATAGTACATGAAGGTAATTCTCGCAAAAACGGCCGGATTCTGTTTCGGCGTAAAAAGAGCCGTGGATACGGTTTATAAAGAAATCGAAAAGGGCGGAAAAATTTATACCTACGGGCCGATTATTCACAACGAGACCGTTGTGGAAGACTTAGGGAAAAAAGGTGTGGAAGTTTTAAATTCCATCGACGAATTAAGAAGCGTGAAGGAAGGAACCGTCATTATCCGTTCACACGGTGTCGTAAAAGAAATTTACGATATTCTTGAAGAAAACGGAATTTCTTATGTGGATGCCACCTGTCCTTTTGTAAGAAGAATTCATCAGATTGTCGAAAAAGAATCGAAGGAAGGGCGTCAGATTGTAATTGTGGGAAATGCCGAACATCCCGAAGTAGAGGGGATTCGTTCCTATGCCGGGGATTCTCCGGTGGTGCTGGAATCCGTATCGGAGGCTTTATCGTTAAATCTTCCGATCGATAAACCGATTACGGTAGTTTCCCAGACAACATTTAATTCGATGAAATATCAAGAAATAGTTGATATTTTTGCGAAAAAAGGTTATGATGTTAATGTTGCGAATACTATATGTAACGCGACACATGAGCGTCAGGATGAGGCACGAAAAATCGCAGCCGAAGCAGACGCGATGATCGTAATAGGGGGTTCACACAGTTCAAACTCCAAAAAGCTTTATGAAATATGCCAAAAGGAGTGCGGATTAACTTATTTTATCCAGACGGTGGATGATTTGCAGAATGTGCAGATTCCGGACACGGTAGAACTGGTGGGTATTACGGCCGGGGCATCAACCCCAAACAATATTATTGAGGAGGTTCAAAAACATGTCGGAACAGACTTTTGAACAAATGCTTGAAGAATCATTTAAGCCGGTTCATACCGGTGATATCGTGGAAGGGACCGTAATCGATGTAAAGCCGGACGAGCTGATTATCAGTATCGGTTATAAGGCTGACGGAATTCTGCCGAAATCCGAGTACACCAACGATTCTTCGCTTAATCTCGAAGAAGCGGTTAAGGTCGGAGACAAGATGGAAGTCAAGGTGCTTAAGGTAAACGACGGTGAAGGTCAGGTTGCTTTAACCCATAAGAGAATTATGGTTGACAGAGGCAGCAAGAAGTTAGAAGATGCCTTTAACAATCAGGAAGTACTTACCGCAAAAGTTACTCAGCAGTTAAACGGCGGTCTTGCGGTTGAAATCGACGGAATTCGTATTTTCATTCCTGCAAGCCTTGTATCCGATGTTTATGAGAAAGATCTCGGAAAGTATGAAGGACAGGAAATCTCCTTTATTCTTATCGAATACAATCCGAAGAAGAGAAGATATATCGGTGACCGCAAGCAGCTGCTTGTGAAAGAAAAAGCGGAAGCTCAGCAGGCTCTGCTTTCCAGAATAGCCGAAGGTGATGTTATCGAAGGAACCGTTAAGAATGTAACCGATTTCGGCGCATTCGTAGATCTCGGCGGAATTGACGGACTTTTACATATTTCCGAAATGAGCTGGGGAAGAATTGAGCATCCGAAGAAACTCTTCAAAGTCGGCGATACCGTTAAGGTTAAAATTAAAGAGATTAACGGAACAAAGATTGCTCTTACCGCTAAATTCGATGATCAGAATCCCTGGATCGATGCAGCCAAGAAATACAGCATCGGAAGTATCATTACCGGTAAGGTAGCAAGAATGACCGAGTTCGGTGCATTCGTAGAACTCGAGCCCGGTGTGGATGCACTTTTACATGTATCCCAGATTTCCAGAAACCATGTTGCAAAGCCCTCCGATGTACTTAGCAAAGGTGATGAAGTTACCGCTAAAATCGTGGACTTCAATGAGGAGAATCAGAAAATCAGCCTTTCCGTAAAGGCTCTGCTTCCGGAAGAAGACGAAGCAGCTCCCGAAGAGGAAGCACCGGCAGAAGCTCCGGCAACCGAAGCACCTGCAGAGGAAGCTCCCGCA
>OMRN01000276.1 GCA_900313265.1 uncultured Lachnospiraceae bacterium
GGTGGAACTGAATGCGCAGGGAAGACCCGTGGATTTAGTTACACTTCAGGACCGCTTAAAAGAGAAAAATGTCTCGCCGGAGATCAGTTCCCTTTCCTATGTGAAAGAATTCTTAGAGACGACTCCGACCTCGGCGAATATTAAATATTATGCCGGAATTGTACGGGAAAAAGCGGTTCTTCGCCGGCTGATCGATACGAACGAAGAGATTCTTTCGATGTGCTACGGAGGGAATGAGCAGCTGGACGTTATTTTAGAGAATACCGAAAAAAAGATTTTTGAGGTTGTTCAAAGGCGCGGAGCCAGCGATTTTATTCCGATTGAGGATGTCGTTCTGCAGGCGCTTGACAATATTGAAAAAGCCGCCAAGGTAAAAGGAACCACGACCGGCATTCCGACCGGTTTCGCGGATCTGGATTATAATACGGCCGGATTCCAGCCTTCCGATCTTTTACTGATTGCGGCCAGACCTTCCATGGGAAAAACGGCATTTGCATTAAATATCGCGCTTCATGCGGCGGTAAAGGAAAATAAGAAAGTTGCGTTATTTGAACTGGAAATGTCAAAGGTTGCCTTAGTTACCCGTCTTCTTGCGATGCAGTCCAAGGTCGATGCTCAGAAACTCAGGACCGGCGATCTGTCTCCGAGTGAGTGGACGGCTCTTTCGGAAGGATCTGCCGAAATTGCCGCGTCTAATATCGTCATTGAGGATGCTGCAAATATTACACCGACGGAATTACGCTCCAAGTGCAGGAAACTGAAACTGGAAAAAGGCCTTGATATGATTATCATCGACTACCTTCAGTTAATGTCCACGGGCCGTACGGATAACCGTCAGCAGGAGGTTTCCGACATTTCCCGTGCGTTAAAATTACTGGCCAGAGAGCTCGACGTACCGGTTGTGGCGCTGTCGCAGCTTAGCCGTAAGGTGGAAGACCGTACGGATAAAAGACCGATGCTTTCCGACCTTCGTGAGTCCGGAGCCATTGAGCAGGATGCGGACGTTGTAATGTTTTTATACCGCGAGGATTATTACAAGAAAGATACGGAAAACGTAAATGTTACCGAGGTAATCATCGCTAAACAGCGTAACGGCCCGGTCGGTACCGTAAAGCTGGCTTGGCTGCCTGAGTTCATGCAGTTTAAGAACCTGGCAAAACAGTAAAATTTTGTACTCTTGCCACGGCAAATCGGTTTTGCTATAATGTGTTATGCGTAACTAACCTTATATGGATAAAGGGGACGAAGGACGAGGTTCCTTTGCAAACCCGGAAACAAATGATGATTTGGAGGAAAGAACAATGGAAATTACAAAAGATATGACAATCGGCGAACTGTTACAGAAGGCTCCGGAGGCTGCTCCGATTTTACTCGGTGCGGGAATGCACTGCCTCGGATGTCCCGCTTCCCAGGGCGAATCCATTGCCGAAGCAGCTATGGTACACGGTCTGGATGTGGATGCGTTAATGGAGCAGTTAAAGGCTTTATAATTACTTCATAAATCGTTCGAAAAGTCTGTCCATAGTTAGCATAAACGAACCGCAAAGCCTTATAAAATGGGGATTTTTTGCACTTTTTCTATTGCATTTTTGAAACTAATGATATAGAATAATTTTCGTAAAGACAAATGGTGAAACTGTATTTTTCCGAAGTGGAAAATACAGATTTAAGGAGGAAAAAACTATGGCATATGTAATTGGTGATGATTGTGTAATGTGTGGTGCATGCCAGGCTCAGTGTCCTGCAGATGCAATTTCCGAAGGAGACGGCAAGTATGTAATCAATGCAGATTCCTGCATCGACTGCGGCGGATGCGCTTCCCAGTGCCCTGCTGAAGCTATTTCTCAGGCATAATCGGAATATAATTACAGCATAAGAAGAGGTTGTGAGTTTCACAACCTCTTTTTTGTGTGAAAATACTTTTATTTTTGTGCTTTTCGGGTTACAATAATAATACTTGAAAAAAAGAAATATTAGGGGGTCATTATGGCAGATTTAAAGAATTTAATGTTGGAAGAACTTCGAAAGAGTACCCTGATTCAGACGTCCTCAATCGATGAAACCGAAGAACTTCTCGATACCGGTCTTGAGAAAAATGAAGACAATATCCTTGCTGCGGCACTCGCATATCTGGATAACAAGGGATACAGAAGAAGAGCGGATAATATTGATTTTGCAAAGAACATGATTATGGAAAGCTCGGAAGGCTATGATACCGTAATCGTAAGACAGAAAAGAGTTGTGGAAACCGATCTTTTCGAAGGTGCAAGCCGCGAAGAACTTCAGGATGCAATGGATGTCTGCAAACTCGAGACATTAACCGCTATCCATACCAAACTTGAACGTATGGCAAACCGCCAGTATGAATATGCGGTAGAATTTGTCGATGAAATTCAGCTTGAAAAGGATCGTCCGAAGGGAAAACTCGGAGATTATGTATCCATTGAGAATATTCTCAACGAATACGGTGGCAAGGGCTGGGAACTTGACCGTATGTACGGCGACCCCAAAGGAAAAATGGTGCGCACGTATTTGATATTTAAGAGAGAAAAGATGGACTAAGATGAGGCGATGCAAAGGCAAGGCAGCAGGCAGCCGACGCAAGTTTACTTGCAGGCGGCTGCCTGCTGCCTTGCCTTTATAGCGCGTTAGCGCGATCACGAAATAAACGCGTAAGCGTTTATGAGTGGCCATCGCCGGAGAAACGCGCAAGCGTTTATGAGTGGCACTGCGCAATGCGTAGAGAGGAACAGCACGACACGAAATAAATGACAAACCCGAAACCCGATGAATATTATATGAGACAGGCCATGAAGCTTGCCCGCAAGGGGGAAGCATTGGGAGAGGTGCCCATCGGCTGCGTAATCGTATATGACGGAAAAATCATCGGCCGCGGTTACAACCGGCGGAAAACCGACAAAAGCACGCTTTCCCATGCGGAACTGATTGCCATAAAGAAAGCGGATAAGAAAATCGGGGACTGGAGACTGGAAGACTGCACGCTCTATGTAACGTTAGAACCCTGCCAGATGTGCGCCGGTGCGATTGTACAGGCCAGAATTCCGCGGGTGGTGATGGGCTGTAAGAATCCGAAGGCAGGCTGTGCCGGCAGTATTCTGGATTTGTTTCA
>OMRN01000277.1 GCA_900313265.1 uncultured Lachnospiraceae bacterium
GATGTCGGATATAACCTGCTGAATTTTGTGACGTTTCCGGATATGAATAAAACCTGGGCGGTATCGACCCTTCTTGCCAATGTAACCGGAAAAATCTTTACCGTTCTGCCGGGCGGAAATACGATGCTCGGCATGAATATTTACTGCACCCTGTTAAGCGGCATTTTTGTTGTAATTTTTTACTTTTTTCTTCGGAAGTATTATTCCGCACCGGCCGTATTCGCCGGACTATTAACGGCGGTCGGATTTTCGTGGTGCCCCCGCGTGATTTTATATCATTATCTTTCCTATTATCTTTTTGCTATCGGAGCGATTTTATTGCTTACGGCAATCGAGAAAAAGAAAACCGCGCTTTACCCCGTGGCGGGAGCGGTGCTTGCCCTGAATACGTTTGTGCGTTTTCCGAATGTGGTGGAGTGCCTTTTGATTGTCGTTCTTTTCATTTACGGAATCCTGGAAAAGAAGCATATTATCAAAGAATTCCTGCTTTGCGTTGCGGGGTACCTTGCGGTATATGCTTCGGGAGTGGCATTAATCAGCCTGATTTTCGGCATTCATTCCTACCCGGAAATGATTTCTTCTCTTTTCGGAATGACAAGCGAGGCCACTTCCTATACGCCGAAATCCATGCTCAACACGATTTTCGGGGATTACAAAACCTACGTAAAACCGTTTCTTCCGTTTATCGGTCTTGCCGCTTTGGGAGGCACGGTGCTTTTCTTTGTCAAAAAACGGATTGGAAAAATCGTGACCATTCTCGTGATGGGGCTTTTGTTTGGCGTAATCATGAGGGTTCTTTATTATTACGGCATTTTTAATTTCAATTACATGGATTACCGGTCCATATACATGTGGGGTGTTTTTATTCTGATGATGGCGGCAGTTATCGCCGTATCCGGATTGTTTATTAAGACGCGCCCGATGAAAAGAAAACTTCTCGGGGTGGCGGTTGTCAGCATAATTCTGATTACTCCGATCGGAAGCAATAACGGGCTTTATACCGCACTTAACAATCTTTTCTTAGCGGCTCCGTTTGTCATCGGGGAACTGACGGACGGTATTCTTCCGCTTCTTTTCGGAAAAGAACCCGGGAATGAAAAAAAATCCGAAAGGGTACTCCTTTCTTTCCGGGCGGTCGGGCTCATGATCGGAACCACGGCACTGGTATGCGGCATTTTATTCGGAATCGTCTTTACTTTCAGGGATGCCTCGTTTGTATCCGGAGACTATGCCGTTATTACGGAAATTCCGAGACTGAAAGGGATGCGTACCGAAGCTTCTCAGGCCAAAGAACTGGAAAATTTGTACTCTTATCTGGAAAAGAATGATTTAAATCATAAGAGTGCTGTCAGTTACGGATTCATTCCCGGACTGATGTATTTTTATGAGGATACGCCGGCGCTTTCCCATTCCTGGCCGGGACTCGATTCGTTCCCAAAGGAGGAACTAAGAAGCGATTTGGAAAACATAAAGAATTCGGGAGAACTGCCGGTATTTTTCTATGCGGCTTCTTACGAGGATTTAACCCAATGTGACATAAGCGGAATCGAGAATGAAAAACAGAAGATGTTTGCCGAATTTCTTCAGCAGACGGGATACGAAGAAGTCCTTCGGGGAGACCGTTTTGTGCTGTGTCTTCCAAGGGAGTGAACAAAGTGTGAAATGTTTGTAAAATCTGCGTGCCGGGGGGCATTTAAACTTGCTTAAAAAACCCAAATCGGGTAAAGTAATGGGGAGGGGTAATAATATAAAACTACCATAATTGTGAAGGAGGTAACGGATATGAAGTTTTATCGTTGTAAACATTGCGGACAGATCGTGGCAATTGTAAAAGAAACCAAAGTTCCCGTAATGTGCTGTGGGGAAGCAATGGAAGAAATCATTCCCGGTGTGACCGATGCCGCCGTTGAGAAACATGTACCGGTATTTGAAGTAAAAGACGGCATTGTTTCGGTTACGGTCGGAAGTGTGGCACATCCCATGGCGGAAGAGCATTATATCGAGTGGATTGCGCTTCAGACAAAGAGCGGCAATCAGAGAAAGACCTTAAAGCCGGGCGACGAACCGAAGGCATGCTTTGCCATCTGTGAAGGTGATGAAGTGGAAGCGGTTTACGCATACTGCAATCTGCACAGTCTGTGGAAAGCATAAAGGTTTAAGGTTTTTGACGGGGTAAACAATCTGCCGGGGAACGGCAGGAGTTTGAGAAAAAGGAGGTTATAAATCATTGAAAACATATAAGTGTTTAATTTGCGGAGAAATTTTTACGGTTGAAGACGGCGCAGAGCCCGTTTGTCCGAAGTGCAAAGCAACAGGAGAAAAATTGGAGGAGGTAGTAGAAGTGAGCAGCAATCCTTATGCAGGAACACAGACAGAGAAGAATTTACAGGCGGCATTTGCCGGAGAATCCCAGGCAAGAAACAAATACACCTATTTCGCCTCCAAGGCAAAGAAGGAAGGATATGAGCAGATTGCTGCATTATTCCTGCAGACCGCTGACAATGAGAAAGAGCATGCCAAGATGTGGTTTAAGGAGCTCGGCGGAATCGGAACAACGGCAGAGAATCTTGCCGCAGCCGCAGACGGAGAAAATTTCGAGTGGACCGATATGTATGAGGGATTTGCCAAGACGGCGGAAGAAGAAGGATTCCCCGAACTGGCAGCCAAATTCCGCGGCGTAGCGGCAATCGAAAAGCGTCATGAGGAAAGATATCGTGCTCTTTTAAAGAATGTTGAGGCACAGGAAGTATTTAAGAAGAGTGAAGTAAAAGTCTGGGAGTGCCGTAACTGCGGACATATCGTAGTAGGTACCGAAGCACCGGAGGTTTGCCCCGTATGTGCTCATCCCCAGAGCTACTTCGAGGTTCATGCAGAGAATTATTAAGATTGTTACAAAGGATGAAATGGTTTTTAAACGGGCCGGTCGGGGGACATCCTGACCGGCTCGCACTGTGCATAATAAGACCGGCAGACGAATGCGTCTTAAAAAGTGAAGAAAAAAGTGATGAGCAAAAAGGAAAAAACAATACTCACAATTCTATATGCCCTGTTTGCGGCAGCGGCTTTTCCGGTTTTTGCCGGGGTTTTTCTTCTCGGAGATAAAATCCCGTTTTTCGCCGGGTTAAAACTTTCCCTGCCGGTTCCCTATTTTCTGATTTTTCTTATTTCCCTGATTCTGTCGGGCGTATTCGTTTTTCTGACCGTGCTTGCAGGGAAAAAGGAAATGTCAGAAAAAGAGTCATGGATTCTTACCGGTGTTTTTGCCGTTCTTTGTATTCCGCTTTATCTGGTCAGTTTCCGGATGGCAAAGGAAATTGCATTCCATCTTCCGTGGGATGTTATGGTGGTGGGAGGATCCGCGAAGAGTGTCGCACAGGGATACGCGCTGGCGTATGAATATTACTACTCTATCTATACCAACAATATTCCGATTGTTTATATTCTTGCAAAGATTCTGAAATTCGGGACGGAACACAATTATCTCCCGAATCCGGAATATCTGTGGATACAGGTTTTGTGTGTTCTCTTAACGTTAAGTGTTCTTTTTTCGACGCTTTCTGTAAAGCGCCTTACCCAAAATCGTGCGGCCACGGTTACGGCGTTTCTTATGGGATGTGTGTTAACCGGGCTTTCGGCATGGAAAACGGCACCTTATACGGATGCTTACGGGGCACTGTTTCCCATTCTTTGTTTTTATCTGTATATCTGTTTTAAACAGGCAAAGAAACCGGCGGTAAAAATCATTCTCCTGCTTCTTTCGGTTTTATCGGGAGGAATCGGAGGCCTGATCAAACCGACGGTTTATATTGTCGTCATTGCGCTTTTAATTGCCGAGGTGGCGGAAGTGATTGTCCGCGGAAAGAAAGAAATGCTTTACCTGATTCTTGCCGCATTTACGATGGCAGCGGTTCTTTTCGGTGTCAAAGGGGTAAAAAACGGAATGGCCGATTCGATGGGACTGATCATCGCACCGAATCTCGAAGCGGGTGTGGCGGAATATTTCTATATGGGACAAAACGAAGCCACCACCGGTGCTTATAATTCCGATGATGCGGCCATATACGGGGAGTTCCAGGATAAGGAAAAAAGCGAAAGAACCAAAGAGGTATTACATCGTGCGGTTAGGAGAATGAAAGAGAAAGGACCGTTTGGGTTTGTATCCTTTTCCTTTAAGAAAATGGTGATGACTTTTTCCGACGGAACATTCGGATGGTATAACGAAGTCTGGATTGACAGCTTCTATGATCCGTGTGCGGAAACGGATACGGCAGCAGGACGTCTGCTCCGGCGGCTTTACCGTTTTGAAGACCCGAAGCGTATGGTTTTTGCGGCGTTTCTTCAGGTATTCTGGTTTTCGGCTTTAACCGGTATCGCAGCACTTCCTGTTCTTCTTTTTATCCGGGATAAAAAGGAATCGAAGGATTTTGCTTTGAACGTATTTATCGTAACGGTATTCTTAGGCATTTTCTTTTATCAGCTGTTATTTGAAGCCAGGGCAAGATATCTGTTTATTTTTCTGCCGGTGCTGCTAAGTCTTTCGGCAACGGGATTTACACAGCTTTCGGTATTGATCGGGCAGAAAACCGGAGGGAAGAAACAATCATGAACCGTTATGATAAAGCATGTGAATATATCGAAAACATACCGAAATTCGGTTCGTATGCCGGCCTTGACAATACCGAGCAGACCTTATCGGCGCTTCTTCATCCGGAGAAAAAATATAAAAGCGTTCATATTGCGGGGACCAACGGAAAAGGATCGGTTGCCGTCATGATTTCGAATCTGTTACGGGAAGCGGGATACCGCGTCGGGCTGTTTATTTCGCCGCATCTTACCGTCATTAATGAAAGAATATCGGTAAACGGAGAAAACATTTCCGATGATGATTTTGCATCGGAGTTTGAGAAAATAAAAGCCGTTTCGGATTCGCAAGGGATTTATCTTACGTATTTCGAGTTTCTTTTTTGTATGGCTGCCGATTATTTTGCCGGGGAAAAATGCGATTATGTGGTTTTTGAAACCGGTCTCGGAGGAAGACTCGATGCGACCAATACGGTTACGCCGGTTCTTTCGGTGATTACATCCATCGGTTTCGATCATATGCAGATTCTCGGGAACACGATTGAGGAAATTGCGGCAGAGAAAGCAGGAATCATCAAACCGGGTGTGCCGGTCGTTTATCAGACCGGCAATGAGAAAGCGGATGAGGTTATAACGAAGACGGCTTTGGAAAAAGGGAGCAGGGCACTTCCGGCCCGGACGGCTTTTGGGGACCTGCCGGATTTTGCAAAGGAAGCGGTGGATGATTTTGCAGCTTCGCAAAGTGCGCTTTATCAAAAAGACAATGCGATTACAGCTGTCGTTTCATTCTTTGAAATCCTGAACGGCCGGACAGACGAAGAATACCAAAGGTGGACTCGGGATGCACTGACTGAATTTTACTGGCCCGGCAGAATGGAATTTCTGTCGGACGGAATTGTCATCGACGGAGCCCATAACGAGAATGCCGTTCGCCGTTTTGTGCAGTCGGCAAATGCACTTCTTGACGGCGGGAAGTGGAAGAAAATCCGGCTTCTTTTTGCGGTCTGCGCGGATAAGGATTATGAGGATATTGTCCGGATTCTGTCGGAAGGAATTTCCTTTGAAAAGGTTTATGTTGCCGAACTGGCATCCGAAAGGAAAACAAAAGCAAATGATATCGGGAGTCTTTTTCGCCGCTTCCGGATGGAAGCCGGAGCCGGTGGTCCATCATACAGCGGAGAGGGGATTGTTTCTTTTGCCAGTGTCCCTCTGGCATGGAATGCGGCCGTCTCGGAGAAGACGGAGGATACGCTTCTTGCGGTTGTCGGATCTTTGTATCTGGTGGGGGAAATCAAGGGATTCTTAAAGGAAGAACGTTAGCGTGATTATTACAGCAAACTCTTCGGGTTTGTGGTATAATTATTCTAGAAACATATGGCGCACGGATGAGATAACGGGGGCGGATTCATGAAACACGGTTTTGTAAAAACAGCGGCGGTAACGGTTCCGGTAAAGGTAGCGGATCCGAAAAGCAATGCGGAGCAGATTAAGAAATATATAAGGGAAGCGGCAAAGATGCAGGCTTCGGTTATCGTATGTCAGGAACTTTGTATCACGGGGTATACCTGTCAGGATCTGTTTTATCAGGAAACCCTGCTGGATGCGGCAAAGGAAGCGCTTTTTGATATCGCACGGGACACGAAAGACCTGGATGCGCTTATTTTTGTCGGGCTTCCGGCGGAAGTGGATGCAAAACTATATAATGTTGCGGCGGC
>OMRN01000101.1 GCA_900313265.1 uncultured Lachnospiraceae bacterium
GAAAAGCAGATTATTTTTGCGAAATTCGCACTTCCGAAAATCTTAAAGAGAATGAGCATGAAGGAAGAAGAGTGCGTGGTTACGGAAGACGGCGTAAAGGCTGTGGTTGAGATGTATTCGGATACAACCGGTATCCGTGATCTCGAGCAGGCGGCCGAGCATATCGCGGCAAATGCACTCTATCAGATTGAAGTAAATCATGTATCTAACGTAACATACGATGCGGATTCGGTAAGGAAACTGTTAGGGTAAAAATTATTCCGGCGTGTTGAAGGGATTTTCGAAAGCATCCTTCATCCCGGGAAATTTCGGATACAGTTTATTCTTGATGCTCATCATCTGAATATCCACATCCGTGATGGTATTGGCGCAGGCTAAGAGTTCTTCGGAAATCTGCGCGGATACTTCTTCGGTCAAGTCCTTTTTGTAGTGCAGTTCGTGCTCTAAGGATGCCCAGAAATCCATGGCAATGGTCCGGAGCTGGACTTCGACTTTTAAGCATTCCTTGCCTCCGGAAAAATAGACGGGCGTTTCCACAATCATGTGATAGGACCGGTATCCGTTGGGTTTCGGGGCACGGATATAGTCCTTGTAACTGATTAGTTTCACATCATCCTGCTTTAAAAGCATGTCCGCAATCTCATAAATATCATCCGCAAAATCGCAGATGACACGAACACCGGCAATATCGCTGATTTCGGTTTTTACATTGTCGATGGTGATCGCTAGACCTTTTCGGTGAAGTTTGTCGATAATGCTTCTGGGTGTTTTGATTCTGGAGTAGATTCCGTGAATCGGATTGCGGTTGCTTGTGATGGAAAGTTCGTCATTGAGTACTTCGAATTTCGTACGGATTTCACGAATGGCACAGTTGTATTTGGTCATTAAATCCTGCCATTCCGCAATGCTTGTAAAAATATCCTCCTGCTGCATGATGCTGTCGGCCTGCTGAAGGATTTTATCGATATTCTGTATGTCTTTCATTTGCCTGTCCTTTTTTATGATTCTGTCGGATTGATAGAAGCGGTACATTCACTCCCATAATTATCGTATCACCGAAATAAGAAAATAATATTTCCATTCTGTGAAAAAAGTATTAACATTTCACCGGATTTTCATTTTTGTAGGTGGTATTTAAAAATGAAATGTGCTATTATAACAAGTTAGGGACGTCGAACTTCCTTTGCGAAGGGAGTAAAAATACGAAAAAATAAAAGAAAGATCAGAGAGAAAAATATGCTGGAATTAAAGAATGTTTCCTATCTTGTGGATGATGAAGACGACGGAAACAGGAAAGAAATCATTAAAAATGTCAGTCTGACCATTGAAGACGGATTTGTGGCAATTACGGGTCCGAACGGCGGAGGCAAATCCACTTTGGCAAAGCTGATTGCGGGAATTTACACGCCGACCGGCGGACAGATTCTTTTTAATAACGAGGATATCACCAATTTTTCCATTACCGAGCGGTCAAAGAAGGGCATTACGTTTGCTTTTCAGCAGCCGGTCCGTTTTAAGGGACTTACCGTAAAAGATTTAATCACGATTGCTGCGGGAGGAACGCTTTCCTTCAACGATGCATGCGGATACCTTTCGGAAGTGGGACTTTGCGCGAAAGAGTATATCGATCGTGAGATTAACGCATCGCTTTCGGGCGGGGAATTAAAAAGAATTGAGATTGCGATGGCCATTGCACGCAAGACTCCGCTGACGATTTTTGACGAGCCGGAAGCCGGAATCGATTTGTGGAGTTTCCAGAACCTGATTCATGTGTTTGAGAACATTCATGATAAAGCGGGCGGCTCCATTATCATCATATCGCATCAGGAGAGAATCCTAAATATTGCGGACAAGATTCTGGTTTTGGCAGGCGGCGAAATTCAGGCGTACGGACCGAAAGAGGAAGTGCTTCCGGGGCTTTTAAAGGGAACGATGACGAATCCGGCTCTTGAGCAGGATGAATCGCTCGAATGCCCGACACTTCTCGGAAAGATGAAATAAAGAGGGAAAAAATATGGCGCAGTTAAATGCAATTCAGAAATCCTTACTGGAAAATATAGCGGATTTACACGAAGTACCGAGCGGTGCATATAATATCCGTTCCGACGGAGGAATGCTCGGAAGAAATACCACGGCGAATATCGATATCGTGACAAAAACGGACAAGCCGGGCATCGATATCATTATCAAGCCGGGAACGAAGAATCAGAGCGTACATATTCCGGTATTGATAACCCAGACCGGATTAAAGGAAATGGTATATAATGAATTTTTCATCGGCGAGGACTGCGATGTAGTGATTGTGGCCGGTTGCGGCATTCACAATGCGGGTGATGAAGGAAGCGAACACAGCGGAATTCATACCTTCCATGTCGGGAAAAATTCCAAAGTAAAATACGTGGAGAAACATTACGGAACCGGCGAAGGAACCGGTGAACGCGTGATGAATCCTTCAACCGAAATATACATGGCGGAAGGTTCCCATCTGGAGATGGAAACCATTCAGATTGAGGGCATTAATTCCACCGAGAGAAGGACCTACGCAAAAGTGGAAGACGGTGCCAGCATCGTCATCAAGGAAAAAATCATGACGCATGACAGACAGGTGGCAACCACGGACTTTAAGGCGGAACTTGTCGGAACCGGTTCCAGTGCGGATATCTGTTCAAGGTCGGTGGCAAAGGATAATTCGAAGCAGACGTTCCGGTCCAATATTATCGGGGCAGCCGAGTGCAAAGGTCACAGCGAATGCGATGCCATTATTATGGATCATGCCATTGTGGAAGCAATTCCGGAACTGACGGCCTCCAATATCGACGCCAGTCTGATTCACGAAGCAGCCATCGGAAAAATCGCGGGCGAACAGCTCATTAAATTAATGACGCTCGGACTTACCGAAGAAGAGGCGGAAGAGCAGATTATTACAGGATTTCTGAAGTGAGATAAAGCATATTAATTACAGGAAGGAAGTGCATTTGAAATGACCAAAATCGATATTGTGTCGGGATTTTTAGGAGCGGGAAAAACCACCTTTATCCAGAAGATGTTAAAGGAGGCCCTTGTCGGCGAGCAGGTGGTATTAATTGAAAACGAATTCGGTGAAATCGGAATTGACGGCGGATTCTTAAAAGAGTCCGGAATCGAGATTAAGGAAATGAATTCCGGATGTATCTGCTGTTCGTTAGTCGGTGATTTCGGAACCTCCTTAAAAGAAGTAATCGCCACATACAAACCGGAGCGGATTTTAATCGAGCCTTCCGGTGTCGGCAAGTTATCGGATGTCATCAAGGCCGTGGCCGATATTGAACTTGAAAACGAAGAAATGAAGGATGTGAA
>OMRN01000278.1 GCA_900313265.1 uncultured Lachnospiraceae bacterium
CCGCCCCCGTTTTCACGGCATAAGCATTGAATAAAAGCGATGCGCCGGTAACAGTGACAAAGACCGCCGCAAAAGCAATCATTACCGCACCCGTGATATCTGACTCTTCAATCTGCGCCGAAAATGTTACGCTGCCGAGACAGACCACCAGTGCAATCACACCTGCCACAATCACAGCCACATTGATGATGCCGAGTTTTCTGGAAAACTCCGTTTCGCTGTCCCAGTTCAGCCTTGGATTACGGGAGTGCTTTAAAAGAATCAGATTCACAATAAGCAGATTCAGCATTACCGAGCAAAACGCTCCTGCCGGAACGGTCCATACGGAACTTACGGGAATAACCCCCGCAATCATGCATACAATCCCTGCTAAAACAACATAAAGCGCACTTCCGAGGGAGCAGATAAACAGAGCAAAATTACGTTTGCTTTTGTAATAATCCTTCGGTTCCACCGGCAGGGCGCGGATTGCGGCAAACGTACTTCCCTCACGGGAAAAAGCCGTACCCGCCAGAATGTTGTATCCGCAGGAGAAGCACGATGCCGTCAGTGCCAGAGAAAGTACGGCAAGCATCGTCGAAGAAGAACCGAGGGGAAGCGTAACTTTGCTGAGTGTGTTACTCCCGAAAATAAAAGGAAGCGCAAAAATCACCGGCCATACAAAGCTCATGACGAACCCGTAAATTAAATACGCCGGATTTCTTTTTGTGCTCTTCGCTTCATAAAGCGTCAGCGCTTTTTGCGTACCGTTTTTCCCGATAACCCGCAGCAGTTCGGCTGTAACCGCTTTTTTATTTGACGCGGTGTTTTGCATGGAAAGAGCCGTGCTTAAATAAAACAGTTTCACCGCAAATACCGCAAGCAGAATTACGGCTGCGGATACCGCCAGACTTATGAATATGCCGGCAAAAAATTTGTCAAACATGAACCGGTTCATGAAAGAAATATGGGGAAATACCGAAGAGGCGGAAGAAATAACTTTTAATGACGCAGCAACTTCCTCGGAATTTTTCTGACCAAGCGAATTACTGACAATAATATAGGCAATCGTAATCCCGAACGTAAAAAGACCTCCGAGCGCCACGGTCAGATCGCGGTTACGGATAAAACCGAAGAGTCGGAAAAAGAGCACAACCAGAAAAGTTGCCAGCGCGATTCCGGTAACCGGCATCAAAACCGAAGAAACCAAAATTCCGATTATGTATAACGCTCCCGCCCCTTCGCGGATTCCGAAGCCTAAGCAGGCCGAATTCAAACCGATTATACTGATTGTTACCGGAAGCGAAGAAGCCACAACAAGTTTGGATATGACAATCTGGGTAGCCGAAAACGGCATCGGCAACAGAAGTTCCAAGTCATCTGCCATGTAAAGAACCGATACGACATCTTTTACCGCAAGAACAAAACTCATGATAAAAAAAGCAAGCATCAGCGTCTTTGACAGATTTTCGGCATCAATAAACTTTCCGATTGCCGGTTCGATAAAATACATGCCGGCAGACAAAGCAGCGACTAACAAAGCGAAGCAGCATACGATTATAATCTTTGCCGCCTTCGGCGAAACCAGTGCTTCACTGCTGCCGACAACCGCTTTTCCGTTGCTTTTTTTTAAAACCGTAATCAGTTTTCCGATTTTTAAAAATCTTGCTCCCGGCGAATCATTCATTCTTATTCAGCTTTCTTGCAGGAATTCCGTATTATGACATAAACGACGATCATTACAACGAGAATGGCAATCACAACAACTTTGAAGATAAACGAATCAACGAGATTAAACATTTTTATCACGGAAACGGCAACGCAGAGCAGCCCTCCCACGATATTCATAACCGAGGAAAGAATCTTGTATTTCCGTAACCCGTTTTCGGAAAAATCGTTTAATCTCATCATTTCCCTTTCGGGCATTTTTCCGGTGGTAATGGTAATCACTCCCTTCACCACGCAGGCAATACCGATGGCAATAAATAAAAACTGTCCGTAGTCATTAATAATCCGGTTCATGTTCTCTTAATGTAACCTCCTTTTATTCATTCGTCTCCGTCAGCTCGAGAAAAATGTTCTCAAGCGAAGCCGTTGATTTATGTGTCGCTTTCAGTTCATCCATTGTGCCGGAATATAAAAGTTCACCTTTTTTGATAATGCAGATTTCATCGCAGAGTTTTTCCGCCACTTCCAGCACGTGGGTGGAAAAAAATACGGATTTGCCTTTTCCGGCATGTTCGCGCATCATGTTTTTGAGTTCATACGCCGCCTGCGGATCAAGTCCGGTCAGCGGCTCATCGAGAATCCACACCGACGGATCATGAACAAGCGCCCCCAGAATCATCACCTTCTGACGCATGCCGTGCGAGTAAGAAAGAATCTGATTATTCAAATCGTCAAAAATCCCGAATCTTTTGGCATACGTTTCAATAAACTCCGCTCTCCCGTCCGCGGGCGTATCATAAATATCCGCCATAAAGTTTATGTATTCCAGTCCGGTTAATCTTAGGAAGTGGTCGGGGCTGTCGGATACATATCCAAACTGATATTTCGCTTTTTGAGAATCTTTCACGACATCGATTCCGTTAACCTCGATGGTTCCTTCACTCGGCCGGATGATACCGGTGATGGCTTTAATTGTAGTGGATTTGCCGGCACCGTTGTGGCCGATAAACCCGGTAATGGCACCGTCCTTCGCCGTGAATGAAATGTTCTTTACCACTTCACGCCCGCCATACCTTTTGGTAAAGTTCTGCACACAAATCAAAGCCCTTTCCTCCCGTTCTTTTTCATGTCCGTTATTATAGCATAACCCGGCAGATGCCTCCAATCGATTTTTCCTAATACGCACTTCCGTAGAAATCATGATTGACTTCCGTGTTCTTTACCTTGCCGCCGGAAATCGTATATTCGACAACCTGTGAATAGTATTCATCACCACGCTGGTCGAAGATGGTCGTCATTCCCAGATAATCCCCTCCGGGAAGTGATTTTCTTTTAATTTCGGTCGAAGTAGCGTAATAAATCGTTTTTCCTTCCGTTTCGTTCACCTCTCCGGTAAGTAAGTTTGTTTCGTCATAAATCGGAACAATCTTATCTCCCTGTTTTAACTCTTTGTTGCTCTTGGTATTAATCATGTAGTTAATGCCGTCCTCTTCCGGATCCGGAATCTCCCGTATGCCTTTAATGTTGTATTCTCCCGTGTCACGGTTCAGCGAAAATACAAGATAGGACTTTACCCCGTTCCACATTACCCTGGAGCGGTATTCGATGGATGACGGCGTGTAGGAAGTAATCTCCGTATTTAACGGTTCCGAATCGAAGCAGATCCATTTTCCGGAAAAATCACAGACAATGTTCCCTTCCTCGTCCATATCCACATCATCATCCTCTCCGTAATACGTAATCCGTGCAAGGTTCTCATCATACAATGCCAGAGTAAAACTGTAATCCTGTATCATATTCTGAAGTTTTTCGCTTACGGGAACCGAATAGCATCCGTTTTCAATCGTCACTTCCGACTCGTCGAATTTGCGGAATAAGGACGTGTCCAGATTGACCGGCTTAACGTCCGTGATTTTTCCGACATCTTCGAGCATTTCATCGTTTAAACATCCGGCCATTTTGTAATAATAAAGTGCACGCGTATTATCGTCTTCGCAGATATCGTAAACATAGTTTAAGAAATAATAAAGTCCGTAATAGGAATCGATAAACCCGGGAACATACACGCTGATTCCTTCCGAATCGCTTAAACTTCCGTTTTCCCTGTGATATAAAACCGCCTCGTCTAAAAGCGCATCAATACGCGAACACTCTTCGGGATAGGTATCCGCCATGCAGCTCACATAGTTTCCGAGATCGGTCAGGTTCCGTTCGTTATAGGCATAGGCGGCGTAATGGGTTGACTGACCGCTGCACCGGCCGATTTCCGCTAAAACACCGATATCCTTTGCGGAATCTTTTAACTGGACTTTTGTCAGATCACAATACGCATCATATAGTTCGGATGCTTTTCTCGCATCCAGTAAGGCAAAAGAAAGATCCACGGTACGGATTTTCCCGATATTGACATTCTGGGTCATATAATAATCCATATAGGTATCCGCAATACTTCTTCCGACCGCTGCCGCAGAAAGGGTCGAATCGGCACACATATTGTTTAAAAATCCCGTATAATCCCACCCTTCGCCGGGCTCCGTCTCCGCACTTAACACATAATAATCCGCAAATCCGTCCAGGGCATGTGTCACTTCGAGGGAAGACATTAAGCAGGCATCGAAGCCGATAATGTCAAATGCACGGTCTGCCGCATTCGGATTATACGCCTTGGACAGTGCGGTTCTTATTTCCTTAAGAGACATGGAATCCCCTCCGAAAATGCTGTCCGAACCGTAACCGAAAGGTCCGCTTCCGTGATCCCATAAAATCAGCATCGTATGATCCGCCGGATGATTATCCCGGCAGTAGATTAAAAAGTCAGCAAGCGTATCGGGACTAACTGCGCACTGAAGAGGAAAACTGTCCAGTTCCCTGCATTCTTCGCTGTTAATAATAAACCTCTGCGTACGGTTCGGATTCACCATGGAATTGCTCCATCTGGTGGCTCCGCCGGTCTGAACGATAATCGTAATATTGTCGGAAAGATCCGTGCTTATCATTTCTTCCAGGTCCGATGATGCCATTCCGGGTTCATCGGCAACCACTACTTTCTGTGTAAGCGTCTGCTCGCTTGCCACCGGCCGGTCGGGGAAATAAAGAAACTCCGGCA
>OMRN01000330.1 GCA_900313265.1 uncultured Lachnospiraceae bacterium
CTTTCATAAGCTTTTTCTCCTTTTCCTCGTATTTGCGCTTATTATGGCCGCCGCAGAACCATGATATATATCCGCCGAACCCGGCGGGGCATCATATCCCTTCATACCCGACGGTTATCCATCACGAATTCGTAACAAGCACTGCATTGGAGCGCTTGTATAGTATTCAGTTTCGGAGTATATAACATTTTCTGTGAAAAATGATTTTTAAAAAACAAAAAAGCACAACCGATACTTCGGCTGTGCAATAAGTTCTATAAATGCAACTGGCTGCCATTTTACAGGCCCTGATAGCTTTGCTGTCGCCGCGTTTCCACGACTTTGCCGAAATATTATGTTGTAATTATACCCTCTTCCCCTGCTCTCTTAAAGTATTACGAAAAAATGTTTACAAATGTTCAAAAAATATTTACAAAATAAGAATCGACAAGAATAAATCAGGCCTAATTGTTCCTCCGGATTTCATCGCCGCCTTTACACTCATCCCAGGGTATGGGATCGTATTTTTCATTTTTGATAAAGACATGTTCGATTACGGAAAAGATAATACCAAAAAGGATTACCACTGCCGAAACAACCCAGCCCAATACAATATTGGACGTAAGCGAATAACCGTCCGCCGCTCCGTAAACTCCGTGATGCTTGCTAATCAGTGTATAGAAATTCCAAAGGAAGAAACCGGACAAAAGAACCGGTGCTATGACTTTGACGGAAATAAAGAACCACCACTTCGGCATTCTGAATTTCTTTGTATTCCGGTTAATCTCCTCGAGTACCTTTCCGGTTTTGAAAAACCAGCCGACGGCAACGGTTTCCAGAATACCGATAAATACCAGATTGATGTTATTCGCATAATAATCCACAATATCGAGAAACGCCAGTCCGGATCCCGTTACAAAAATAAGGGAAAGTGTGCTGGCAATAAGGCAGATAATGAACGTTGTTCTCTTGGGACTTAATTTGAATTTATCCGCAATTGACGCCGAAACTCCTTCCACGATGGAAAATGCGGAATCAATGGCAAGGGTACATAAGCAGAAATAGAAAATAAACGCAAAAATCGCATTAAAAACGCCGCTTCCGGTCAGATTCACCATTGCCTGAGGGTAAATGATAAAGGCCGTTGCCACGCCGGAGGTCGACATATTGTCAAGCATTCCCACTCCACCCATTGTCGTAAACATTACAAGGGAAGAAAGAAGGCTTACTCCCAGATCCGCAAGTGCGATAATAACCGCATCTCTCGCAATATTCGTCGTTTTCGGAAGGTATGATCCGTAAGCGAACATGATGGCCATCATAATGGAAAGGGAATAAAATACCTGCCCTACAGCATCAATCCATACATCCGCCGTGAGAAGCTGTGAGAAATCCGGCGTAACCATAACCACCAGACCTTCAAATCCGCCCTCCATAAAGAGACCCTTCACCGCCATAATCACCAGGCAGATTACCGGTGCAAAAACCGTAAACTTAACAACCTTTCCGACTGAGCTTGCTCCGTTTCGAATGCAGACATAGATAAAAATCCATGCAATCACCAGTGCAAGCAAAGCCGCTGTGGATGTTGTAAAGAACCCGTCCGTGGTTCCGGTCGTCATAATGGTTTTCATCCATAGCTTTCCGGCCTCTTCCGCATTATGTGTCATGCTCGCAAACATCGGGCTGATTGCCGCCATTAAAATAACCCATCCGAATACAACCGCATAATAGGTTACAATCACGAAGGAATTAAGCGTAGCCGACCATCCGATCCACTGCATTTTCTTATTCAGAGCTCCGATTGCATGAATGGCTCCGCACTGCGTTTTCCGTCCGATGGATATCTCCATCATCAGAAGAGGAATTCCCATTATAATCATCATAATCATATAAACAAGAATAAAGGTTCCTCCCCCGTATTTTGCCGCCAGGCCGGGAAATCTCCATGCATTTCCGAGACCTACCGCCGAACCCACACTTGCTAAAATAAACGTAAAACTCGAATTCCACTGTCCTCTCTTTTTCCCTGCCATGACTCTGACTCCAAATCATTTTTCTATAGTTTATAACCTTTATATTTTATACTATTTTGGCTTTTGTTTCAAGCGAAAAAAGGACCCGGCTGAACCGGGTCCCTGAATCGTTTTCGGATTTCTTTATTCTGTTTTGTTTTTCAGTTTCTTTGCGATTACTTTCTTCGGATCTTTAATCAGGAGCGTAACCACCCAGATTACCAGTGCAAGCGCAATTACGGAAACACCGAGGAATGCATCGTTCAACATATCTTCCGCAGCCGGAGTAAAATACTCGGCGCGAATTTCAATAAATTCCACAACCGCATCCACAAACCACATTAAGGATGCTCCCCAGAACATGAATACAAGCGTACTGATGCGAAGCTCTCTTGCCTTTTCACTGGAGTACCAGATCAACGTCGTAACAACGGCCGCAAGGATTGTAATTAACAGAGTCATAATTATACCTCCTTTGCCGGTTCTTTCTCGGAGCGTTTCTCTATCGATGCGGATACCAGAACCATTACCACCCATACCGTAGTAACCAAAACCGCCATTCCGACACCCGAGGTTGCCATTTCATGAAGCATCTCCGCCGCATCCGCCGGATCGGCCGCAGCCGTCAAGAAGGGGAAGAACGGTGTAATCTCTCCGTGCCATAAATGCTCAAATGCAAGCAGTGCACTGCCGCCCCAGAGCATCGCGTTTAACCATTTCATTTTGCGGGAAAAATGTTTTTTCTTCGCGTCGATTTTTGCAAGCGCGGATTCATCTCCGGCCGCTTTCTTTTCCTTGCTTTCCACAACCTTGGTTGCGATTGTAGTTACCACCGCTTCCGTTGCGGGTACCAAAAAACATGCCATAATTTCTGTCCTCCTTTACACTGTGAAAACAACAGCATTGTTTATATTTCATACCAATCACTTCCCGTAACATTCCGTCGCACTTCTGAAAACGGTTTCAAAGGGAAGATTTTTTTCCTTCGCTAATTTTACCACACTTTCGTATTCGGGGTAAACTTTTATCAGATCTTTGTATGTGCAGATTTTTACGGTGACTTCACCGTAGGGCGTCTTTACCTGCTCGAATTTTCTCGGCAGAACATCCCTCTCCATCCATTGTTTCCGTATTCCGATTGTGGTCGTATCGCGGAAAATAATCTCTTCGAGTTTTTCCTCCGTATCCTTTGTACTCAGAACCGTAAGTAACCATCCCGGGCGGTTTTTCTTCATGTAAACGGGCGTGTAAAATACATCCCTTGCACCTGCTGCCATAAGCTCTTCCATGACGAAACCGAGCTGTTCTCCGGTGCTGTCATCGATATTGCATTCCAGCTTCCAAATCATTTCCTCCGGCGTCGGCTCTTCATAAAGCATTGCCCTTAAAATACTCGGCTGCTTATATTCTCTCTTTCCCGCGCCGTATCCGGCCTTCAGAATGCTTACCGTTCCGGGCAGTTCCGAAGAGGTCATTACCGCAGCCAGGAACGCCGCTCCCGTGGGCGTAATCAGTTCGCCCTGCCGGTTTGTGATGCTGATGGGAAGATGATATTCGGTCGCCACATTCAGTACCGCGGGTACCGGAACCGGCAGAATACCGTGCTGGCAACGGACGCTTCCCTGTCCCTCACAGATTCGTTTTACCACAACCTTTTCGATTCCCAGATAATCAAAGCAGACTGCCGCGGCAACAATATCCACGATGGAATCAATGGCTCCGACTTCGTGAAAATGTACTTCTTCCAAAGGTTTGTTATGTGCCTTCGACTCCGCCTCCGCGAGGATTCGGAATACCCTCTTTGCAAGTGCGTTAGCCTTCTCCGTCATGGTAAGACCGTCAATAATCTGCTCAATCTCCGCCAGGTTTCTGCCGTGGTGGTGATGATGGTGGTCGTGGTCGTGAATGTGCTCATGGTCGTGTTCGTGTTCGTGCTCGTGGCTGTGGTCATGTTCGTGGTCATGTTCATGACTGTGCTCGTGCTCATGTTCATGCACGCTCTCCCCCGCAGTATGTCCGTATAAATACGTCATATCGTGGTCGTGATTTTCATGCGCCTCGTCCAGGTTTACATTAAAATCGCAACAGTCGATTCCCGCCTTGAACACACGGCTGACTTCGATTTTGAATCCGTCATCGGGAATTCCCGAAAGAACCTTTCTTAATACCTCTTCATCCGCGCCGAGATCCAGAAGGGACGCTACAATCATATCCCCGCTGATTCCGGTTTCGCACTCGAAATACAGAGATTTCATTCTTTTCCTCCTTCCGCCAGGCGGTTAATCTGTGTCGCCATATAGCCTGCGCCGTAGCCATTATCGATATTGACAACCGCAACTCCGTTCGCGCAGGAATTAATCATTGTCAGAAGCGCACTCACTCCGCCGAAGCTTGCGCCGTAACCGACGGAAGTGGGAACCGCAATCACCGGATTGCGAACCAGTCCTCCGACAACGCTTGCAAGCGCCCCTTCCATTCCGGCAATTGCAATCACGCAGTTCGCGGACTGCAGAAGCTCCACTCTGGACAAAAGTCTGTGAATGCCGCTGA
>OMRN01000281.1 GCA_900313265.1 uncultured Lachnospiraceae bacterium
AACGCCTAAGTTAATATTTGCTTCGTTATATAATGCCTGTGTTCTGTTTCCCATCTCGATGGTGTTGTTGTAACTTCCTTCGCTTGCCTGTGCTTCATACTCGGCAAGGGATTTTAAATAATCAATTCTGTCCTCGTCGAAAGAGATGAGCAAATCGCCCTTCTTTACGGCGTCACCGACTTTAACATGAACCTTGGCAACTTTGGCATCAACTGCGGCATACATTGTATTGTTGATTTCCGACTGAACGGTTCCGTTCAGTTCGATTTCCTGACCGATGCTGTCCTTGCTTACCGTGAAAGAACTAACCTTTGTTGCGGCATTGACATACAATGTAACTCCGGTCACTACCAGTGCGCTTACTGCGGTTGCTCCTGCGATAATGGCTGCTGCTCTTTTCTTGTTTTTCATGTTGCACCTCTTTCTTTTGAATTCTATCTTCAGCATTTCGATTTAACTTTTCCCCGCAAAAGAAAAACTTCCGTATGTCTCTTGCTGATACTAATGTATCGCATTTCCATACGGAAGTCTTAATCTGCTTCTTGTGCAATTCTTAATTAATCCTTAATTCTTAAAATTAATTTTTAATAACCATTTGATATCCTCTGTCTGTATAAATCGAAAGTATACTATAACCTGCTTAACTCCTTCTTCAAAAATTCATAGCGCTCCTTCTTCTCCTGCTTCGAAAAATGAACATCTCGCGACTGAACCGGATTATCACTGTAGTCTAGCACCTCATCCCCGAACTGTTCCGACGTTAAATCGAATTTATAATCTCCGACTACATTATAACAATGATAATTCCCACCGGATCTTAAAATGCCGTATACTTCACCACCGAATAAATCCTGCACCAGGAATGCCGTAATGGAACACTGTCCGAGCGTGGGATTCTCCGGCGACCATTGTTCCCGCATACGCGGAGCGCAGGTATCGGCACACCAGATCTTTAATAATTCATTATATAAATCAAGCGGTGTTTTTATTCCCGGATATTCCGCGGCAACCTCCGGAAGCAGCATGCTCCCGCCGGTATATTTTTCAAACTGTTCTCTGCCGTAGAAATTTCCACTCATGATTTATCTCCTTCGCGATGACACAAAGGGACGGGTTTTTGTTTCATTTTCATGACATAAAAACCCCGTCCCTATATGCGCTTACATGATCCCGCCGCATTCCGGACAGAACTTGCCGGTTACGCCGCTCCAGCCGCAGGTCGGACAGGTTTTCGCCCCTTCGTTTTTCTTTACGATATTCGTGCGTCGTTCCGTTAGTTTCTTATCCTTCGGCCATGCCACACTGTATGCGACATTTAAAACAATTTCCTTTTTGGATTCCGCCGAAAGTTCCCAGCAAAGTTCGCCGGATTCTTCGTTCAAAACCGCTTTGGAAAGTTCGGAAGTCTCAACAACAATCGTTTTTTCCGTGGAAACCGGAATCTGATCTAATATTTTTACATTTACGGCTTCGGAAGAATTGTTCATCAGACTGATTCTGAAAGCATACTGCGTCTTCTTCTGGTTTTTGATAAGCGCCTCCTGCGTTTTCCTCGGCATTTCGCTCCGGCGCACGGTAATCCGTTCGTCATTTCCCAAAGAAAGGTTAAAGATATCGGTTTCGGAATTCGAATCCACATAAAAATCTCCGGCCAGCGTATCCTTTAAATAAACGGATGCTTTTGCGGGCGGCAGCGGCCAGTCGGCGGCTGCGATTTCCGCTGTCATATAACATTTATCGGAAAGTCTCGGAATGCAAAGAACATGATACTTTGCATCCACGCTGAAATTCCTTAAATCCGCAAGGTTTCCGGAGGTATCGCTTAAAATATCCCTTAAATCCGGAAGTTCAAATGCGGTCATGCTGTCCTCTTCCGATACGACTGCTTCTGCGGTCTGAAGAGCATTCATCTGCTTCATGGCATCCATGCTCATCATTGCCATCGGAGCCGCTGATGCCGACATGGCGTTTGCGGATGCCCCCGCCATATTCGCTGCTGCCATTCCCATAAATCCCATCATCGGTCCTCCCATCATCGGTGACGATGCGGGAACCGGTGCCGGTTCATAGAAGGATAACTGTAACGACTTAAGGTCCGGAATCGTATCCGTAGCTGCCGGATTTCCGGAAAACAATGTCACTTTTACCTGCTTCCAGTCTTCCTTTGAGGACTGATGGATGGCGGCCTTCATAATGAC
>OMRN01000189.1 GCA_900313265.1 uncultured Lachnospiraceae bacterium
CTTCTCGGTTTAAAAGGCCTGGTGGTTAAAATGCACGGAAATTCCACGGCGGTGGAATGTGCGTCGGCCATTCGCCAGTGCGTAAAATTCTATGAAGCGGGTATTAACGAGAAATTTAAGGAAAGCTTCTGTAAGGCCGAAGAGGAAAAGAAGCCGGAGGATGAAACGGCAGAACAGTAACGGGAAAGCAAAAGTCCGGCTGTAAAAATATAAAGGAAGAATTCGTTAAGGAAAATGGAACTGGAAGTTTTAAAAGATGCAATTGTGAGCGTACTGAAGGTATATAACGGAGAGATTAACGGTAATACCACATTTACGGGGGATCTCGGCGCGGACTCTTTGGATGTATACCAGATTGTCATGTACGTGGAAGAAAAACTGGATATATCTTTGGAAAAAGAGGACATTTTACAGGTCCGTACGGTGGATGAAGCCGTGGAACTTATAAAAAGGGCGGAAAAAGCATGATGGAAACACAGGAGATTTTATCGATTCTGCAGCAGAGGATCGGTTATTCGTTTCATGATTCCTCCCTGCTTCTTTGCGCAATTACCCATCCGTCGTACATGAACGAAAGAAAAATCAATAAATGGCAGCATTACCAGCGCCTCGAGTATTTAGGAGACGCTGTCTTAGAGCTCGTCATGAGCGAATATCTTTATTTCGAAAACCCCGAAATGCCGGAAGGGGAACTTTCAAAAATGCGAGCATCCATGGTTTGTGAGCCTGCGCTGGCATATTGTGCCGCGAAGCTTTCTTTGGGTGAGCTTATTTTACTCGGAAAGGGAGAAGATGCTACCGGCGGAAGGAAAAGAGATTCCATCCTTTCGGATGTTTTTGAGGCCATTATCGGAGCCGTTTATTTAGACGGCGGTTTTGAGGCGGCGAAGAATCATATCTATCGTTTTGTAATGGAAGGAATCGGGGAACGCCGTCTTTTCGTAGACAGCAAGAGTATTCTTCAGGAAGAGATACAGAAAACTCCCGGCCAGAGCATTCGCTATGAACTGATTGGCGAAGACGGACCGGAGCATGATAAAACATTTACGGTTGCGCTTTATATTAATGACGAGTGCAAAGTTCAGGCAAGCGGGCACAGCAAGAAAAACGCCGAACAGAAAGCAGCTTATGAACTGCTTCTTCAGATGAGGGGAAATTCATAACACAGGAGTAAGTAGTAAAACATGTATTTAAAAAGTATTGAGATTCACGGATTTAAATCTTTTGCCAATAAAATTGTATTTGATTTCGAAAACGGAATAACCGGTATTGTAGGACCGAACGGCTCGGGAAAAAGCAACGTGGCGGATGCGGTCCGCTGGGTACTCGGAGAGCAGCGTATCAAGCAGCTTCGAGGCGCATCCATGCAGGATGTCATTTTTTCGGGAACGGAGTTAAGAAAACCGGTCGGCAGCGCATATGTTGCCATCACACTGGATAATTCCGATCACAGCCTTGCCATCGATTATGATGAGGTGACCGTGGCGAGACGCCTTTACCGTTCCGGTGAAAGCGAATATCTGTTAAACGGTACGGTCTGCCGTTTAAAAGACGTAAATGAACTCTTTTACGATACCGGTATCGGAAAAGAGGGTTACTCCATCATCGGACAGGGACAGATTGATTTAATCTTATCGTCCAAGCCGGAAGACCGCCGTGAGCTTTTTGACGAGGCGGCCGGTATTGTCAAATTCAAGAGAAGAAAACTCGAAGCTTCCAAGAAACTCGAATCCGAGCGGGCGAATCTGCTTCGTGTCAATGACATTTTAAGCGAACTCGGACGGCAGATCGGGCCTCTTGAAAAACAGTCCGATAAAGCGAAGGTTTATCTAAACCGTAAGGAAGAGCAGAAGAAACTGGACGTTAATATTTTTCTGCTTGAGACGGAGAAACTGCGTCAATCTTTAGAGGATGTGAACGCCAAACTCTTGATTGCCGGAAATGATTTGGAAAGCGCAAAGCATCGCAGTGAAGCACTGAAGAGCGAATATGAGGAACTCGAACAGACGCTTGCCACACTGGATACGGAGATCGAGGAAGCCAGAAATTCCCTTTCCACGTACGGTGTTACACGAGAAAAACTCGAAGGCGAAATCAAGCTCTTTTTAGAACAGATTAAGGCTATCGAAGCGAACAAAGAGCACATGAAGGAGAGAATCGAAAACGTAAAGGCACAGATTCTCGCCAAGGAAGAAGAAAAGAAGAAATTAGACGAAGAAAAGGCATCCATTGATGCCGAAACGGCGGCGAAAAACGAAGAGAGAAAGAAGGCGCAGGAAGAACTGTTAGCCTGCCAGAAACAGATCGAAACCGTCAATTTCGGAATTGAGAAAAGCAAAAATTATATCATAGAGCTGTTAAGCGAAAGAGGAACCATCAAGGCCGGGATCGAACGTTTAAATACGATGGCCGAGCAGAAGAATATCCAGCTCAGCGAATGCAATGCAAAACTTCTTTTGGCGAAAACCGCGGAAGACGAACAAAGCGGTATTATTACCGAACTCGAAGCCGAGTTTAAGAAAATTAACGAGGAAGTCGAGAAGAAGAAATTCGCCCAGATGAAAAAAGAAGAAGAGGCTGCCATGATGAAAGACGAACTGGCGGCTCTCGACGGCAGACTTCGCGAAAAACAGGCACTTTTCCATCAGCTGAAAGCCAAATACGATACGCTTTCGGATATCACCTCACGTTATGAAGGCTACTCCGCGACCATCAAGAAAGTGATGGAAAAGAAGGAGGAAGAAAAAGGCATTTTCGGCGTGGTTGCCGATATTATCAAGGTGGAAAAGAAATACGAAACCGCCATTGAAACGGCTCTCGGCGGAAATATCCAGAATATCGTAACCGATGATGAGCATACGGCCAAGAAAATGATTCAGTACTTAAAGGATAATAAACTCGGCCGTGCCACATTCCTTCCGCTTACCACGATTACGCATCCGCAGGAATTTAAAAATCCCGAGTGTTTAACCGAGGAAGGTGTCATCGGAATGGCCTGCGATCTCGTTTCGCAGGAAGAGAAATATAAAGACGTATCGAAAGCCATGTTAGGGCGTATTGTCGTTGTCGATACGGTGGATCACGCATTAAAAATCGCAAAGAAATTCGATTACGGCATCCGCATGGTTACCATCGAAGGCGAGCTGCTCGTTCCGGGCGGTGCAATCAGCGGCGGTAATTTCAAAAATTCCTTAAGTCTTTTAAGCCGAAGACGCGAGATGGAAGAATTAAAATCCCAGGTCGACAAGGCGGAGAAAGACTGTAAGGATGCAGAGAAAGCCATTGAAGAGTGCAAGATGCGCCGTAACCAGGTTCGTCTGGAAATCGAGAAACTCAAACTCGATTATCAGGACGGGTATGTTCGCTTAAACACCGCCAGAATCAGGGTTAATCAGGCGAAAGAAAAGATGGGCGACGTAACGAAGGATTTCGATGCCTTAAGAAAAGAATCCGCGGATTTAAAGAGCGAAATCGCATCCATCGAAGAAGAAAAGATTACGGTACAGAAATCCCTGGAAGAGAATACGAAATCCGAAGAGGAGGAAAATGCCAAAGTAAAGAAAGAACAGGTCGTTTTAGAAGGCTATCGCAGCGAAGAAACCGAAAAACTGAATATTGTTTCCGCCTTTGACGTGGAAGTGGAAAAACTGTTACAGAAACAGGATTTCGCAAAGCAGAATATCGATCGTGTATCGGAAGAACTGGGCGGATTGACGGCGGAAGAGAAGGAACTGACGGAAACGCTGGAAAAATCCGAAGAAGAAATTGCGCATAAGAAAGAAGATATCGAAGAACTGAAGAAAACGGTTGTGGCATCCGGCGAAACACAGACAAAGACAGAGAAACTCCTTTCCGAAAAGCAGGCAAAGAAAGAAGAACTTTCCGCAAAACAGAAGGAATTTTTCACCGAAAGAGAGAAACTGTCGGATATCTTATCCGGACTCGATAAAGAAATGTACCGTTTAACCTCACAGAAAGAAAGGATGGAGGAGAGTCTTTCCTATCAGACATCCTATATGTGGGGAGAATACGAACTGACGCTTCAGTCGGCGGCGGAACTTCGGGACGAATCCTTAACCGACTTGTCCGCATTGAAGAAACAGCTTGCTTCCGTTAAGGAAACAATCAAAAAACTCGGTGATGTCAACGTCGGCGCGATTGAGGAATATAAGCAGGTTTCCGAACGGTATACGTTCCTTACCGCACAGCATGACGATTTGGTGGAAGCCGAAAAAACGCTTGTAAAAATCATCGAGGAACTCGACGATTCCATGAGAAAGCAGTTCCGTGAGCAGTTCGGAAAAATCTCCGACGAGTTCGATGTCGTATTTAAGGAACTCTTCGGCGGCGGAAAAGCCACGCTCGAACTGATGGATGATGAAGACATATTAGAGGCAGGCATCCGGATTATTGCACAGCCGCCCGGGAAGAAACTGCAGAACATGATGCAGTTATCCGGTGGAGAAAAAGCACTGACGGCCATTTCGCTTCTTTTTGCAATCCAGAACTTAAAGCCTTCGCCGTTCTGCCTTCTCGATGAGATTGAGGCGGCACTCGACGAAAGCAACGTGGAGCGTTTTGCAAAGTACTTAAAGAAGATGACGAAGGATACGCAGTTTATTGTCATCACGCACCGCCGCGGCACCATGCACCGTACGGACCGTCTGTACGGTATCACGATGCAGGAGAAAGGTGTGTCGGCGCTTGTATCCGTCGATTTAATCGACGACAAGCTGGATAACTGATATTGTATCATAATGGCTTTGCAGACGGGCGTCTACAATTTTCAGTTCCCTCGCCGGCACGCTTGCGCTATATTTCGGACGTAGCGGTTCTAAATTCGCAGTGATAAA
>OMRN01000283.1 GCA_900313265.1 uncultured Lachnospiraceae bacterium
TGGATTTTAACAATGCAACGGTAGTATTTCATGGAAGAATAGTTCCGTTTATACTCATAAATTGCGAAAATGTGGTTATAAAAAATCTGAAAATCGATTATGACCGTCCGTTTTATACTCAGGCTGATGTCTTAGCTGTCAGAGATAATAAAATGGAAATAAAGATATGCGACGGATTTGATCATGAGATAAAAAACGGTTATTTGTACGCAAAATCCGAAACATGGGAGAAAAATCTCAACAAAGGTAATTGCCTTTTGTGGTTGTATGATAAGTCACATACAAAAAAATATCCTATTACGCTCGGTTTGTTCGGCGATGAGATATTCCCAAGAGAGAATCCGCCTCTTCCCATTGTACAATTAAAAATAGAGGAGAATAACGGAAAACAGATAATAAGCGGAGATTTTCCAAAGGAATGGGAATATAATGATGGAAATAATGTTTTGCTTATAACTCATGAGGCGCGCGATAAAAATACCGTAACTTTAATTGGCGGAAATGATATTACTATCGAAAACTGCATTATCATACACGGCGCAGCGATGGGAGTTGTCGGTATGCATACAAAAAACATCACGGTTAATAACTTCTCTATGTACCGCGATTACGAGGGCAACGGAAGAATGGTGACCAATAATGCCGATGCTGTACATTGTTTTAACTGTTACGGGAAAATTGTGATCAAAGACTGCTATATGGAGGGACTTTTAGATGATGCAGTAAACATACACAGCAACTACTTTTCCGTAAGAGAGATAAACGGAAATGTTTTGACAATGCACTCACATTCTGTTGAGTATACAGCCAATAGTGTATGGTTTTGTGCGGGAAATATTATTTCAGTTTACAAAGGAAAAACGATTGAAAAGATAACAGACCTTAAAATTACAGATATAAAAATCGATGCTGAAAGTAATGTTCAATTTTTTACCGTGGAAGGAGATACCTCCGCTATTTCACCCGATGATACTGTCGAAAACCTGACCGCGCAGCCTGAAGTGTATATACAAAACTGCACTTTCGGAGAATTTCGCGGAACAATGCGTTTGCAGAGCAGAAATAAAACTGTTGTTGAGGACTGTATTTTCGCCAACAAAGAAACCTCCCTCTTGTTTACGGGAGATACAACATATTGGTATGAAGCAGGTCCCGTGAACGATATGCAAATAAAAAACTGCACATTTAAAAACAGCGGACCAACACCGCGGATAGATATTTTCACCGAGATCGAATTTACAGAAAACAACAAATACTATCATGGGAATATGATCATTGAAAACTGTGTTTTTGAGGATTGCTCAAATATTGCGGCGCTCAGGCACGCGGAAAATATTGTATTCAGAAACAATAGTTATGGAAAAGAAAGTTATATTACAGAAGAAGTTTGCAAAAACATTTCCGCAGACACAAATATAAAAATCATAAAATAAGGATGTGGATTTATGAAAAAGTGGGATATAGGTGCAAGTACTTGCGGAAGAGAAACTCTTACAGACAGTGTATTTGAAGAATATAGGGATGCAGGGATCAAGTATATGGAGATATCATTAAAAAATATTGAAAACTATAACGATCCTGACGAAAAAACAGAAGCAATTATTTCTCATGACATAGACAAAATAAAATCGGCTGCAATACGCAATAATGTTATAATATGGTCTTTGCATCTGCCGTTTGGTGCGGGTTATTACGATATTTCGTGCGAAGAGACAGAAAAAAGGCAAAATGCAGTACAAAAGTATTCAAGGCTGATAGGGTATGCCTCCAAAATCGGCGCAAAAATTGCGGTTGTGCACCCAAGCTTTGAGCCTATAGAAGACTGTATCAGAGAAGAAAGACTCAAACTTTCAGCAAATTCACTTTATATTCTGTCTAAAGAGGCAAAAAAGTGCGGTATAAAGCTTGCTGTGGAGAATTTACCGAGGACATGTTTGGGCAGAACAAGTGATGAGATAATGAAACTTATTTCCGCAGACGAGTCTTTGGGCGTGTGTTTTGATGTAAACCATCTTTTGATACAATCGCACAAGGACTTTGTTTCCATGGTAAGAAATAAGATAATCACCGTACATATCTCAGATTACGATTTTATCGATGAATGTCACTTGCTTCCTGGCAAAGGAAAGATTGATTGGAAAGAACTTATCGGGTTGCTCAAAGACGTCGGTTATAATGGACCGTTTATGAATGAAGTAACGGGACGGCTGAGGAACGAAAAAAGTGACTGCTGTACATACGCGGAAATATTTAATACCAATAAAAAAATGTTAGATTGTTATTTTTAGTGATAAACAATATCAAATCACCCAGACTCTCTATGTTTTCCGCTATTGCTGATATAAGGTGCGGAATCTGAAACTACAGAAAACTACATACATTGAACCTAACCGGGAGCTTACGAAA
>OMRN01000284.1 GCA_900313265.1 uncultured Lachnospiraceae bacterium
GAAACTGCGAATACAATTGTTGTATCTTTTTTATTTTATTATCCGATTTTTTCAGGAAATTTCCGAGATTATTGATCTCGGCCTTCATTAGTTTTATCACTTTCTCATAATAGGATTTCCGGAGGAAAGTTCTAATAGTCTGTGCATCGGCTTTACGTATATATTTGCCGTCTTTATCGGATTTATCCTCACGAAGATAGAATTGAACCCTTTTCCCCGAATTTACAATATGAATAACCCCGGAGGGAGCTTTTTGAATCTCGCTTTCTATCTTGTCTGCACATTCCTTTAGTTCCTGATAACGCCTACCGGCCTCTTCGTATAAAAAGGTGGGATTGAGCTTGTTTGATTCCATGTTCTGTTTCATTTGAATTTCCTTTCTCTTTATTGTGTTTTCTTTTAGCTTTCTGTTCTTTTTTTGATATGTGCGGGGATTTTGATGCTTTTTCGCAGATGGGCAATTGCAAAAAGCATCTATTTTGAGAAACTTGAGGGTTTTTGATGCTTTTTCACAGTTGGACATTAGCAAAAAGCATCTATTTTGAGAAACTTGAGGGTTTTTGATGCTTTTTCGCAGTTGGACATTAGCAAAAAGCATCTAATTTAGAAAATAAGAGAAAATCGATGCCCCACCCAAAGGCGGGGCATCGCAAGAAATATCAAAAAATCAATTATTCGTATTCCACGGTTGCCGGGGGCTTCGGTGTGTAATCAAACAGCACTCTGTTAATGCCCGGAACTTCCGTAGTAATTCGTTTAACCAGATGATCAATGAGCTGCGGTTCCAAATGTTCTACCGTAACCTCCATAACGTCCGTGGTGTTGATGGCACGGATAATGCAGGGCCATGCAAAAGTACGCTTGCCGTCTGTGATACCGGTGGATCTGAAATCAGGCACAACGGTGAAATACTGCCATACTTTGCCGGCAAGTCCGTTCTTTGCAAACTCTTCGCGAAGGATTGCATCGGACTCGCGAACCGCTTCAAGACGGTCTCTGGTAATTGCACCCGGGCAGCGAACGCCGAGTCCGGGGCCAGGGAACGGCTGACGATAAACCATACCTTCGGGAAGGCCTAACTGAACGCCTACCACACGGACTTCATCCTTGAAAAGGATACGTACCGGCTCAACCAGTTCAAATTTTAAATCTTCCGGCAAACCGCCTGCGTTGTGATGTGCCTTAATTCCTGCTTCACTCTCTAAAATATCCGGCCAGATGGTTCCCTGTGCAAGGAATTCCACACCGTCTAATTTTCTTGCCTCTTCTGCAAATACTTCGATGAATTCGCCGCCGATGATTTTTCTCTTTTCTTCGGGATCGGTTACACCTGCGAGTTTGTCAAGGAAACGGTCGGTCGCATCCACATAGATTAAGTTTGCTTTCATCTGATTGCGGAATACTTCGATTACCTGCTCCGGCTCTCCCTTGCGAAGAAGTCCGTGATTAACATGTACACAGGTCAGCTGATCGCCGATTGCCTTAATTAAAAGTGCGGCAACAACGGAGGAATCCACTCCGCCGGAGAGTGCCAAAAGCACCTTCTTATCGCCTACCTGTTCTTTAATGAGTTTAATCTGCTCAGCGATAAACGCTTCCGCAAGTTCGGGGGTTGTAATCCGGGCCATATCGTCCGGGCGTCTGATTTCTTCCATTCTTTGCCTCCTTGGTTTGTTTTATAGTTTTTTTCTGTTTGTTTTTTCTGTTTGCTTTGTCCGTTTGTTTTGTCCGTTCATCATGTTTACATCGGGACCAGTTTAAATACATTCAAAAGTAAAATCCATGCAAGTCCGTAGTAGGTTACGACCGCCACAAGATCGTTTACCGTAGTGATCAGCGGTCCGCTGGCAACCGCGGGATCCACTTTGATTTTGTGGAAAAACATCGGAATCAGGGTTCCGACAAGGCTTGAAACCATCATGGCCACCATCAGTGCAAGGCCTACGCAGCCGGAGATTAAGAATGCACTGTCCGGCGAAACTTTCTTGAAAAGCCAGATGTAAAGTCCGACAAATAAAAATGTTATGGACCCTAAGAATAAGCCGTTACAAAGCCCGACCCGGACTTCCTTAAAGACAAATCCGACTTTCTGCAAAGTCGTTAGTTCCTCGTCCATCAAAACCCGAATGGTTACCGCAAGGGACTGGGTTCCGACATTCCCCGCCATGTCCAGAATCAGTGACTGGAAACAGATGACAATGGGCAACACGGCAACAACCGATTCAAAAACCCCAACCACCGTGGATACGATAATTCCAAGAGCCAGCAGTGCAATCAGCCAGGGAAGACGTTTCTTCATACTCTGGAACGTAGTTTCTTTTAAATCTTCCTCTGCGGTTAAACCGGCCAGTTTTGCATAATCATCGCCCATCTCGTCATCGACTACTTCGACAATGTCCTGGGCGGTAATGACACCGAGGATAAATCCTTCTTCGGATATAACCGGAATCGAATCCTCGGCATAATCCTTGATTCGTTCCAAACAGTCACTGATTTTCTCATGATCTCTGACCGTCGGGAAGGACGTACTGATTAAATCCTCCAGTTTTGTTCCGTCTCTGGCAATAATTAAGTCTTTTAAATCCATTGCACCGTAATAACGGTTTCCGTCATCCACGGCATACAGAATGGAAATATTATCGTTTTCGCCGGCCTGGCGGACCAGTTCACGCATGGCCTGACGAACCGTCAGTGTATAATGAATCTGGATGAAATTGGTGGTCATGATACTACCGATTTCATCATCCTCGTACGATAAGATTAACTGGACATCACGGCTGGTTTCTTCATCCATTAAGTCCACAATCTGTTTCTGTACGTCGTCGTCTAATTCTTCGAGAACGTCAACCGCATCATCCGAGTCCATGGCCGAAAGGATTTTTGCGGCACTCTCCAGATTCAGTTCGGCAAAATATTTATCCGGATCTTCCAGATAGGCAAAAATCTCGGAAATAAACTCCGCGCCTAAAACCGGATAAATACTTCGGCGTTCTTCGCTTGTCAGCTGTTCTAAAGCATCCGCGATATCCTTTTCATGGTAATCTTTTAAACGGTCTAAAAGCTCTTCTTTCGGAAGATTGCTTCTTAACAGTTCCAAAAGCTCTTCTTCCATATTGGGTTCTTTTAAAACTTCTTTTTCCATTCCATCCTCCTTCCGTGCAAATAAAAAACACCACATCGACTAAAGTTAAAAAACAATTCGCTGCGGTGTCTGACCGGAAAAAGAACAGAGACTAAAGTGACATACGAAAACAACGACTGATGTCACTATCCGGCCGGTTTATCATGCCGGTCCCTGCAACTTTATTACAATCCGCACCGCAATTCCGCCTTCGGTAATGACTGTCACCGTTGTCCATATGTTCACCTCCCCCCGGTTCGATATTTGATTTCTTTTTATTCTATCCGGCGGCGGGATCACTTAAATCCCGCACCGGCTTTCTTACGATTTTCTTACATAATTCCCGAAATAATCGTCATGTCGACTTTATCTTTCCTAACGCCCACAATCACGTCCTTGGCAATATTTGCCACAACGGATTTCTCCAGTTCGTCCCATGCTTCCGATGCCGGGTCGCTCTTTTCCTTCATCTCCGCTAAGGACTGTTTGTAATCATGCAGACTCCACATTACCTGCTCGTCTACCACGCTGCTTACTTCCACCGGCATATCGTCGGAAAGGCCGACGCCCATGTTTCCGTAATTGATACTTCCGCCGACATACTCCTGCTGAAGATTGATTACTTCGCAATAGTTTAAGATGCCGTTTTCAAAAATATCACCGATTTTTCCCATGAAGCCCTTCGCCCATGCATTCTTGCCGGAAGTGGATACGCTTAAGAGATCGTTTTTCTTATTGATATCCATCTCCGTCTTTGCCATAAGACGAATCATATAACCCTTTTCGGGATCTTTTTCAAGCCAGAAAAGTGCATGAATATCATGTGTCATCGCACGCACCATGCTGACCGTTTCTTCGGCAAGCAGTCTTAAATGAATCGCATTCTTTCCGGTAAGACCGTTTTGTTCAATAAAATTATCGGTCTCCGCAAGTGCCTTCATCATGGACTCTTCCGCATTATTATCAATAATAATTTCCGCTGATCTCATGTTTTCCCTCCTTAAAATCCTTCTGCCGCCGTTTGTGCCCTGCCGGCTCAAACAGCCCTGAAATTCCTCTTTTTACGCCCCAAAACTTATTTGATGATTCCTTCATGCAGTTTCTGCAGGGAATTTACATCAATTCTGCTCTCACTCTGTGCTGCCAGAATTCCGTCCGCGGAAGCGGATGCTGCCGCAATTGTCGTAATATACGGAATTTTGTGTTTGATTGCATTCTTGCGGATGTAACTGTCGTCAAAAATGCTTTCCTTTCCGGACGGCGTATTTACGATAAGCTGAATCTTCTTATTCACGATGGCATCGACAATGTTCGGTCTGCCTTCCTGCATTTTTAAGATTTTCTCACACTCAATGCCGTTCTCGCGAAGCAGTGCATAGGTTGTGCCGGTTGCCAGAATCTTGAATCCGGCCTGAATAAATTTCTTTGCAACATCCACTACATACTGCTTATCCATACGGTTTACGCTGATTAATACGGTTCCGGATAACGGAAGCGGATTCTGCGTTGCCTCCTGTGCTTTATAATATGCCTCCCCAAAGTTCGGTGCAAGTCCTAAAACTTCACCGGTGGAACGCATTTCAGGTCCTAAGAGCGGGTCAACCTCAGGGAACATATTAAACGGGAATACTGCTTCTTTTACGCCGACGTAATTGTATTTGCTTTCTTTTAATTCCGGAACCGGAGAAGTTCTTCCGGTAAGCGGAAGGGTAATAATATCGGTTGCAACCCTTACCATGTTGATGCCGCAAACCTTGCTCACCAAGGGCACGGTTCTCGATGCACGGGGATTCGCCTCGATAACATATACCACATCATCCTCGATGGCGTACTGCATGTTCATCAGTCCGTGAACATTCATTTCAACCGCAATCTTCTTTGTATATTCCTTGATGAGTGCAAGGTTCTTTTCGGAGATATGCATGGAAGGAAGGATACATGCGGAATCACCGGAGTGAATTCCCGCAAGTTCGATATGCTCCATAACCGCAGGAACAAATGCATGATTTCCGTCGCAGATGGCATCGGCCTCACACTCCATGGCATGCCGTAAGAAACGGTCGATCAAAATCGGGCGGTCGGGCGTTACACCGACTGCTGCCGCCATGTATTCTTTTAACGCATCCCTGTCATAAACAACTTCCATTCCGCGTCCGCCTAAAACGAAGGAAGGACGAACCATTACCGGATATCCAATCTTCTCGGCAATTTCAATTGCATCGTCAATCGTTACGGCCA
>OMRN01000293.1 GCA_900313265.1 uncultured Lachnospiraceae bacterium
AGGCTTGAAGTTGCAAACACAACCGATTCCCGTCGAAGTATTGCCAAGTGCGACGCGAGCCAATATGCGGGATTCGGTAAAGTATAGATTTTGGAATAAGGGATATGACAGAAGATACGGGAAAACGGAATAAGGGAGCTGTGAGGGTGGCGGTCATGGCGGCGGTGGCGGTTGTCACGGTGGCGGTGATGTGCCTCTTTGGGCTGAAAAGACCTGAGGTGTTTTTCCCGGCGATGGATAAGGATAAGCCCCAGATGCTGTTCTTGGGAGACAGCAATATCGATTTTGCGTTTGAGGGAACGGAAATACCGGTACTGATTACCGAGAGGTCCGGAATCATCACCTATAACGGTGCGGTGGGCGGTTCGACCGCAGCCATGCTTTCGCCGTTTATCGATGAAGACAATTATTATCTGATGCTGAGTTTCTTTAATATGACAAGAATGATGGAAGCGGGAGATTTTTCTCCGATGCTTCGGAAACAGTCGTTTATTGATGACAGCAGCAGCGGAATCTCCTCGAAGGCCATGATTTTATCCCATCTGGATTATAAGGCCATGGACTATGTGGTT
Organism: uncultured Lachnospiraceae bacterium; assembly: GCA_900313265.1. Lineage (GTDB taxonomy): Bacteria > Bacillota > Clostridia > Lachnospirales > Lachnospiraceae > UBA3766. The sequence continues at coordinate 573 of OMRN01000293.1, forward strand.
ATTCACTACGGCCTGAATGATTATTACTGCGGAATCCCGGCGAAAGGAGAGAATCCGGCGGACGAGGGCACGTATTTCGGGGCACTGTGTGAAGGAATCAAACGTGTTCACAAGGTTTGTCCGAATGCACGCATTATCGTATCTTCCATCACGTACTGTCTGTATGAGGAAGACGGGATGGAACCGGTCAGCGGACTGGAATACAATCCGGGCGGAGGAACCGTTACCGAGTACCGGGATGCTGCGAAGGAAGCGGCCGAACAGTTTGATTATGCGGTATTTCTGGATAATTTATCCGGAATGGATTTAGAAAACAAACCGGAAGATGAAAACGGGTTTATGAGGGATAAAATGCATTTCGGCCAGGCGGGCAGGCAGTTATATGCCGATAATCTTTTAAAGTTGATAAAGGAAACCGATGAAAAGTAAAGTAAGGGGATGGTTAAAAACAATCGGAAAAGGGATTTTTGCCGGAACCCTGGCGATGCAGTGCATCTGCGCACTAGTCTGGAGTATCGGTAATTTCGGAGTCATGCAGGGATTTTCCGACGTTCCCGGATATGTAAGCGGTGAAATCAAAGGAATTTATTCGCTGTTTGTAAGGCTGTTTCACGGCAGCGTTTATCCGATTGTTATTTTGCAGTTTGTGATTTGTACGGTTTTTGTTTATATTGCACTTGCCGCATTCTTAAGGGGACTGGAAGGGCAGAATGTACCGGCACGTTCGGTTTTGCTGGGAACGGTATTTCTTATTACCAACCCGTTTTTCTTTACCATAATCTGCTCCGTGGAACCGTATGCTTTTGCAGCCGTCGCATCGTTTGTTGCGATATCGTACGGATTCTTATATATTAACCGGATTGGGGAGAAGGGATGTATTTCTTTTCTGACCGTGGCAATCCTGGCCGTGCTTTGTGCGTATGACTTTGACAACCGCTATTATGCGGCCACGGTACTGATTCTGGCAATCCTTTCGGCCGGCGGTCTGATCAGGGTACTTTCGAAACCTGCTCTTCGGAAAAATATCGGAAATATCCTTTTGCCTGCATCGGTTTTTCTGCTTTTTGCGGTATTTATGGCGCTTACGTTTCGGAAGATTCCGTATCTTACGGAGAATTCCAAAGGCGGATTTTCTCTGCTTAAAGATATCTGCAAGGGATGGTTTTCCTTCCTTGCCGCCCCCGTGATGCTGCTATTTAAAAAGTATCCTTTCGGGGATTCGTTAAATCCGTATCTCTATGCGGTTTTGTGGCAGAAAAAAACATCATGGACCTTGTTTTATTTTCGAAGCTGCGCTTTCGGATATGCCGTCTTCATATTCTGCGGAGTGATACTCGGTATTGTTAACCGTCTGCTTTCGGAAAAAAACGAAAGAAGAAAGGGCTTATGGCAGAAAATCATTTTCTATTCCCTGCTTCCCGTCCTTTCGCTGATTCTGTTTCTTTCGGGAAAGACGGATTATGATTTCAGACTCTGCCTTACCGTGATTCTGCTCTGGGGAACCGCGGTTATCGCAAATGTTTCCGAAAACGGGCGGGATGAACTTTTTGCATTCGGCATAAAAGAAAAGAAATCGGAAAATGTCATGAAACCGAAAGGGAAAGCAGGCATTTCCGGAGGGGAAGAAGAATGAACATTGTATTATTATCCGGGGGATCCGGAAAAAGATTGTGGCCGCTTTCGAATGATGTGCGTTCCAAACAGTTTATCAAGTTTTTTAAAACGGAGGACGGGCAGTATGAGTCCATGCTTCAGCGGATGTACCGCGGCATCCGGCAGGTCAGTGAAGATGCCTGCATCACGGTTGCCACATCGAAGACGCAGCTTTCGGAAATAAAGAACCAGTTAGGAGACAATGTCGGACTATCCGTGGAACCGGCCAGAAGAGATACGTTTCCCGCGATAGCACTTTCCGTGGCATATCTTCATGACATTCATCATGTGGGTGAAGAGGAGAGTGTGGTTATCTGTCCCGTGGACCCGTATGTGGAAGAAGATTATTTTAAAGCGCTTCTTTCCCTTTCCGAGAGGGCGAAAGGTTCCGATGCAAATCTTTGTCTTCTCGGAATGGAACCGACGTATCCGTCCGCGAAATACGGATACATTATTCCCGAATCCTCGGATGAAATCAGTAATGTAGTGGAATTTAAAGAAAAGCCGGATGAAAAGACGGCCGAAGAATACATTAAAAAGGGCGCTTTATGGAACGGCGGCGTTTTTGCATTCCGGCTGGGATACATGTTAAAGAAAGCCCATGAGCTTATTTCTTTTAAAGATTATGACGATTTATATGCAAAATACGATGAAGTTACCAAGATAAGCTTTGACTATGCCGTTGCCGAGAAGGAAGACAGAATCGAAGTCATGCGGTTTCACGGAATCTGGAAGGATTTAGGAACGTGGAATACGCTTTCGGAGTCCGTTCCCGACCCGGTCATGGGAAAAGGGATTATGGACGATGTGTGCAAAAATGTGCATATTTTCAATGAAATGAATGTACCCATTCTGGCCATGGGACTGACCGATGTGGTAATTACGGCTTCGCCGGAAGGAATTCTGGTTTCCGATAAACATCATTCGAGTTATATCAAGCCTTATGTGGATGATATCGTGGGGCAGGTTATGTTTGCCGAAAAATCCTGGGGAAGTTTCCGGGTACTGAATGTGGAGTCGGAGAGCATGACCATTCTGGTAACCTTAAATCCGGGGCACAGCATGAATTATCATGCACATGACAGACGGGATGAAGTATGGGTTGTTGTGGAAGGAACCGGAGAGACTTTAGTGGACGGAATGAGACAGGAAGTGAACCCGGGAGATGTGATTACCATGCAGGCCGGCTGCCGTCATACGGTTTTTGCCAAAACGACGTTAAAAATCGTGGAAGTTCAGCTTGGCAGGGAGATAAGTGTGGATGACAAACGAAAGTTTGAAATTGAATGATACGGAATCCTTTTTTCTGTTAAAACCGGCCGGGCAGGACTATCTCTGGGGAGGAAGCAGGCTTAAGGATGATTTCGGCAAAAATCTTCCGCAAACCCCGTTAGCCGAAACATGGGAATGTTCCACGCATGAGAACGGATTATCCGTTGTGGATTCGGGCGAACATGCGGGAAGAACCCTTAAGAATGTTTTAAAAGAACATCCGGAAATGCTCGGGCGTCATGCCAACCGGAACGGGGACATTCCGATTCTGATTAAACTCATTGATGCCAAAGAGGATTTATCCGTGCAGGTTCATCCGGACGATGAATTTGCAAGGACATTCGAAAACGGATCGCTTGGAAAAACCGAGATGTGGTATATTCTCGATGCGGAGAAAGACAGCGAGATTATTTACGGTTTCAGCCGGAAAACCACGCCGGAAGAAGTCGGGGAATCTTTATCGGACGGTTCGTTTCCGTCACTTTTGCAGCATTATCCGATTGAGAAGAACCAGGTCTATTATGTATCTCCGGGAACCGTTCATGCCGTGGGAAAAGGGGCACTGATTGCGGAGGTTCAGGAAAACTCGGATATCACATACCGCATGTATGATTATGACCGTGTGGACAAGAACGGGAAAAAGCGCGATCTGCATATTAAGAAGGCATTAAAAATTCTTGATTATGAGCCGAAGTCGGAACCCAGACAGCCCATTCGTGTGCTTCGCTATACACCGGGATGTGCGTCGGAAATTCTCTGCCGGTGTAAGTATTTTCAGGCGGAGAGACTGTTAATCAATACCGGAGATTATAACAAAAGCATGAACCTTTCGGCACTTCCCGAAACCTTTCAGGTGCTTTTGTGCATCCGCGGCAGAGCGGTAATGACCGGGTGCGGGATAGAAGTACCGGTTCAAAAAGGGGACTGTGTTTTTCTTCCGGCAGGAAAATACGAAACAGTCATTCAGGGCGAGGCGGATTTTGTTAAAGTCCGCTGTTAGGAATAAATGCATATTTTCAGAAGGGAAATACGAAAATGGAAAAAATAGCGGTTTTAATTCCCTGCTATAACGAATCAAAAACAATTGAAAAAGTTGTACGTGATTACAGAGCGGTTCTTCCGGAAGCCGATATTTACGTGTACGACAACAATTCCTCGGACGGAACGGATGAAATTGCCAGAAATGCGGGTGCCATCGTCCGCTATGAAAAAAGACAGGGAAAAGGAAACGTCATCCGTACCATGTTCCGCGATATCGATGCGGACTGTTATTTAATGATTGACGGAGATGATACGTATCCCGCCGAAAACGCCAGACAGATGTGCGACCTTGTCTTAAAGGAAAATGCGGATATGGTAATCGGAGACCGGCTTTCCTCTACGTATTTCCAGGAAAACAAAAGACCGTTTCATAATTTCGGGAACACCCTCGTCAGAGCCAGCGTAAACAGCCTCTTTGACGGAAAAATCACGGATATCATGACCGGTTATCGTGCATTTTCTCCGCTGTTTGTCAAGTCGTTTCCCGTATTGTCCAAAGGGTTTGAAATCGAAACGGAGATGTCGATTTTTGCGCTGGATAAGAATATGCAGCTTGCCACCGTGCCGGTTCAGTACAGAGACCGTCCCGACGGCAGCGTGTCGAAATTAAATACCTATTCCGACGGTTTTAAAGTGCTTCTTACCATTGTGAAACTGTTTCGGGATTACAAGCCGAGCCGGTTCTACGGATTCTGTTCGTTTTTCGCATTTGCACTCGGGCTCGGATTTTTCATTCCCGTATTTATCGAGTATCTGCAAACGGGACTTGTGGAACGTTTTCCGACTTTGTTTGCTTCCATTGCGGTCATGATTGTTGCAATTCTGTTGTTTATCTGCGGACTGATTTTAGAAACGGTGATAAAGACCAACCGCAAGGATTTTGAAGCCAGACTGAATCTGATTGTTCTTCTTTTGCAGACAAAGAAATCGCTCGACGCGAATCAAAAGGATGAAAACGGAAAAGATGCAGGATAAAAAAAGAGAGACAAATCTTGAATTACTCAGAATCATAGCCATGCTGATGGTGATTTCGCTTCATTATCTCGATAAGGGGAATACTCTTGTGGAGATTGGTAAAATTACGTTTAAAAACTGGAATCTTGTGAATGAACTGACAGCCTGGGCGCTGGAGGTTTTATGCTATGGAGCGGTAAACCTTTATATCATGATCAGCGGATATTTTTTAATCAATGCACGTGCACGGATGGAGAAACCGTTCAAGATGGTGATTCAGGTACTGTTTTATTCCGTCGGTATTTTTCTGATTTTCCTCGCCATGGGAAAACTGCCGGATTATGCATTCGAAACGTTCTATAAGCATATGTTCTTTACACCGGTCGCATCCTCGCATTACTGGTTTGCGTCCATGTATATTTTCTTTTACTTAACGGCTCCTTTTCTGGCCGTCGGACTCAGACGGTTAAATAAAACACAGCATCTCGGGCTCGTCGTTATTACCATGCTCTTATTTTCCCGTCTTTGGAAGACCATTCTTCCCCAGACGGCTCCGATTGACGATAAGGGGTACGGAATTTTATGGTTTGTCACGCTTTTTGTGCTTGCTTCCTATATCCGGAAATTCGTTCCGGTAAGAAAAAACAGAAGGTGGCTGTATTTCGGAATTTATCTTCTTTCAAGTCTTGTCACCTTTGCCAGCTTTTTTGCGGTAAACCGGATTTTCCTTATGACCGGCCGGTTTGAAGTCTTTATCAAAGTACTTCTTGAATACAATTCGCCTACGGTAATTGTTGCCTCCACGTCACTGTTTTTGTTCTTCCGCACGATTACGATACCGGACGGATTCTTTTCGAAAATCATTCTGTTTGTTTCGCCGCTTACTTTCGGTGTATATCTGCTTCATGAACAGTTCCTGCTTCGGTCGCTGTGGGTGGATTTCTGGAAAACGGAAGAAGCATTTTTAAAACCCTGGTTTATTCTTCATTACATCGGCTGTGTCTGTGCGGTGTTTATCATCGGCGCCGTCGTGGAGTGGATCCGGAAAACGCTTTTTGACCTGATTTACAAACTGAAACCGTGTCGGTGGTTTTTCGGAAAATTAGGAAAACTCGACTGCATTTTCCCCGAAAAGGATGAGGATTTTCAATGAATACGAACCCAAATGAAGCGAAAAAAGGAATGAAAATTGCGGACATCTGTTTTGCCGCGGTTTTGTTTCTTTTTCCGTTTCTTCA
>OMRN01000348.1 GCA_900313265.1 uncultured Lachnospiraceae bacterium
CGTTTACGGATGTTTTTTATCCGCTTTGCGATTTTTAATGTGATGTCGGTTGGGGTGTCCCATATAAAGTCCATGATTGTATCCTCGTAATGTGGTTGCTTATTGATAAGTTAAATGCGGAAATGTGTATATTCCAACGAGTGCGATAAACAGTTGAAAATTCGTAGATTGACAATTGAAACGATTAATTATGCTGATATAATAATAGCAATTTAGATAAGAAAAGTCAATTATTGCTATTATAATAACTACTATATCAATAATTATATTATAGCATGTTTTTAAACAGGACCAACACGAATCTTGTGATCTTCCTTATATGGAGAAACAGGTACAATTTGTGGTCCGAAAAACCACTCATCACGACATCTTGTATGGCCCGGAAAACCTATAAAATTCCTTATAAAAAATCCCTGAATTTTGTTTTCAAACGCCCCGAAAAGTGGTAAGATAAAAACCCGCACCCTTGCGTGCGGGTTGAATTTGCCTTGCGATAAATAAAGAGGCCATATGGTAAGGAGGATTCCGAAACATGGAACCCTTAATGGAAATATTAAAAGAAATCCTTCCTTATGCGGATTTGGATAAGGAGAAGAGTCTGGTGGACGATCATATCCTGGAGTCCATGGACATTATGACGCTGATTCCCGAACTGGAAGACGCTTACGATATCCGCATACCCAGAAAGGAAATCTGCGCAAAGAATTTAAATAATGTGGAAGCGATGCTGGCCATGATAGAAAGACTGAGGGAGGAGTAAAGCCGTATGTTATTTACATCTTACGGTTTTATTGCCTTTCTTTTTTTGGTTGTCGTTTTATATTATCTGGTTCCCGGAAAACTGAAACTGATTCTTCTGCTGGCAGCAGGACTTGGTTTTTGTGCAACGTACGACCCGAGGTATTTGATTTTTCTTTTGACGACGGCCATTACGGTCTGGGGCGCAGCGCTTTTGATTGAAAAGGACGGAAAAAAGTTTCAGTTCATTTTTGTGCTGACATTACTGTTTAATCTCGGAATTCTGGCGGTTACGAAATACACCAATTTCGCCATTGATACGCTGAATTTCTTGTTTTTCCGCTCCGAAGGGCGGACACCGGTTCCGTTTTTAAATATTCTGGTTCCGCTTGGAATTTCGTTTTATACGTTTCAGGCGGTGGCGTATTTAATCGATGTACACCGCGGCGATATTAAAGCGGAGAGAAATTTCCTTCATTTCGCGCTTTATGTATCGTTTTTTCCGACGCTGGTACAGGGACCGATCGGGCGCTATCACACGCTCGCTCCGTCGCTTTTAACACCGCACCGGTTTGATACGCATGTGGTTGCAAGAGGCTTTGTGCGTGTGATTTACGGCTTCTTTAAGAAACTTGTCATTGCGGACCGGCTGGCAATTGCGGTAAATACCTTAGCGGAGGGCACCGGAGAGTATCCGGGAGGTTATGTCCTTCTTCGGATGTTGCTTTTTACACTGCAGCTTTATATGGATTTCTCCGGAGGAATCGACATGACCATCGGCATTGCCGAGATGATGGGAATCCGTCTGGATGAAAACTTTAAACGGCCGTTTTTCTCGAATTCTTTAGCGGAATACTGGAGAAGATGGCATATCACGATGGGAACCTGGTTTCGGGATTACATCTTTTATCCGGTATCCTCGAGTGATGCAATATATAAACTGACCAAGCGGGTCAAAAAAACATTCGGACCTAAAGCGGGGAAGGCCATATCGAAGCGGATTCCGCTTTATATCGGCACCTTTTTAGTCTGGCTTGCAACCGGCATCTGGCACGGCGCAAGATGGAATTTTGTGGTATGGGGACTTCTTAACTTCGTATTCCTGATGATTTCGCAGGAATTTCATCCCCTTACGGCAAAAATGCATAAAAAGATGCCTTTCATGGACGGTCCTGTTTACGGCATTTTCATGAAAATCCGCACCTTCCTGCTGGTATGTGTACTGAATTTCTTCATCTGCCCGGAGACTTTGAGGGAAGTCACGGACTGCTTTGCTTCGGTTTTTTCGAAAAATGACTGGGCGAGGATGGGAAGTATCCCGGTAAGCAGCCTCGGGCTTACGGTTTTTGATGTAATCGTACTCGGCGTTTCGTTTGCTGTCGTATTTGCGGTAAGCCTCATCCAGGAGATTACGAAAGAAGACATCCGTACGCATATGAAGAAATGGGCGTATCCGGTAAAAGCGGTCGCCGTAATCACGCTTGTACTCGTCGTACTGTTATTCGGCGTTTACGGAATCGGATTTGACGCGACACAGTTTATCTATAACCGATACTAAGGAGCGTAATTCATTGCAATGATCAAAG
>OMRN01000091.1 GCA_900313265.1 uncultured Lachnospiraceae bacterium
GGTCATCAATCATTTCCTCGTAGTAGTCGACCGATTTCTTTATATCCTCTTCCGAAAGACCGGTTAAGCTGTTCTTTAATTGTTCCAAAAATTCTGTCTTAGTCATTTTTTCCCTCCCTCGTCACAAATTCGTAAATCTGCATGAGTTCTTTCCATTCCTCTTCGAATGCTTTCAGTCTTTCTCTTCCCGCATCCGTGATGTGATAGTACTTGCGAAGCCGGCCGTTGTGCTCCGCCGTCCGGACGGTGAGCATCGCTCCGTTTTCGAGTCTTCGTAAGATCGGATAAAGCGTGGATTCGGAAATTTCCACATAAGGGCTCATGTCTTTTACTATTTGGTAACCGTAGGAGTCTTCATTCTTGATGGCGGCCAGGACACATACATCCAGAAGCCCGCGTTTCATTTGGTTTTCCATCTCAATACCTCCCTATGCATAATACTATACAACGCATAGTATTATGTGTCAAGCAGTATTTAAAATTTTTTTGGGTGACAGGCACTAAAAAATCGGTGCCAGTCACTTTTAGTGGCTGGCACCGATTTAAGGCACCCTTATTCTTCTACCTCTATTACTCCTTCGCCCCGCGCTCCACTCGTATATTCGTTATGGCGCACTGGTCACCCGTAAGTGCAATATACACATCCTTTACGCTGTCGCGGATTTCGGTCTCGCTGTTAATTACGATTCCGAGATTCTCGGTATGCATGGTAATTTTATTTCCTTTCCGGCTGATTGTTACAACGCAGTCGAAGCCCTCTTTATTCTTAATTTTCCAGTCATTCCATCCCGCAAATTCCGGTTTCTGCGTAACTGCAATCCGGTTTTCGACATGCGAATCCGACTCCCAGTTCTCGCCGTCTAAGCGAAGCAGAAGGTACTCGTGGAAATCCTCTCCCTTAACCTTTCCGCCATGTGCGGAGAATAAACTGATAAACGGACAGTGCCATACCATTCTGGCCGTCGGCAGACTCATCGTGTGGAATGAAAGTTTCACTTCATCCTTTAGAAGAATTCCTTCCGTCGCATCCAGACACCAGCCGTCAATCTGCACGTTCGGCACATCTCCTTCCGGGCAGCCCCGGATAAAGCCGACTTCTTCCGCAATCCGTTCGATATCGTCCGGTCCCATATCCCCGCCGAATACTTCCGCGCGAAGGCTGTGAATCTCACAGTTCTCGCCGCCGATGGAAATATACAGGAATCGCGAACTGTCGGGAAGTGCCAGGATAACCTCCCACGACTTTTCTTCCGTCAGAATCCGTATCTTTGCCTGATCCTTATAGCGGAATGCCTGCACTTCATAGCGCTGCATGTTTTTGGGATCGGCGAAATCAAGCGACGCAATCTCCGGCTTTACATCGATTTCCTTAATCTGCGACTTTCGGATATTGCCTTCTTCAATCACGCCGTCCATGCGGATTTTCGCATATTCGAAGTAAAGAAGATTTTCATTTTCCTCTTCTCCGGGATGAACGATTCCGTCTAACGAGTCAAAAATAATCAGTGTAGGCAGACTCTTCTTAAATTCCACACCGTCGTCCGGCTGGGAGCAGAAGCGGATGCTGGCCGTCCGGTTGACGATATTGATTCCTTCCGTACAGCCGTGATACATGCTGTCGCAGCGCACACCGCTCTCCGATGTTAAATTTATGCCGGACATTACTTCCTTCATCCGGTATTCTCGATCAAGGTCAATTAAGTGAATCATGATTTTGGCAAACTTCGGATCAAACTGCGTTCCCATTCCCTTCACGATTTCCTCACGCACAATGTGCTGCGGAATCGCGTTACGGTAACTACGGTTGGATGTCATGGCATCGTAGGCATCCGCCACGGCTATGATTCTCGCAATCTCCGGAATATCCTCACCGGCAAGTCCCTCCGGATAGCCGCTTCCGTTATATCGTTCATGATGATACCTGGCACCGATGGTAAGCCACGGCGACTGCTTAATGCTTGATAAAATCTGTCCGCCGATACCCGGATGCTGCTTGATAATCTCGAATTCTTCCTCGGTAAGACGCCCCTTCTTGGAAAGGATTTCCACCGGCACGCCGATTTTCCCGACGTCATGCAAAAGTGCAGCAAAATAAATCCGGTCGATTTCCTCTTCACTCTTGCCTGCTTCTATTGCAATTTTTCGCGAATACTCCGCAACACGTCTGGAGTGACCGTTTGTGTAGCTGTCCTTGGCATCGATTGCACCGGCCAGCGCTTCGGCGGTTTGTTCGAATCGTACGCGCTCTTCCATATGCTTCTTTTCAACCGCACGCATTTTCCGGTGCAGAAGACTCTTTCCGAGTAGGTACAAAAGCAATAATCCCAAAAGACCGACGGCAACGAAAAACCACGGCTGTTCGTAGAAGGCTTTCTCCTTGACGATTTTTACGGAGATTTCCTTGCGGCTCCGGCCCCATGAGTCTTTTAACTGCATTCGGAAATGATAGGTTTTTCCGTGAAGGTTCGTATAGTCAATCGGCAGCAGTTCGCTTCGAAGCAGATTCGTTTCCTCTTTTTCAAGACCCTGCAGCTGATAGGAAAGCTGCGGGTTTACCAGCGAATAATTGAAGACGTAACCGTACACGGTCAGTTTTCCTGTTTCCGCCGGAATCGTAAAGGCGCCTTTCTCGTCCGGATAAATCCGGACGCCGTCCGCGTCGACAAAAGGCACGGACATTTTAAAATCCGACACATCCCAGAATGCGTTCTCGATATTTACTTTTACAACGCCCGCCGAACTTGCGACGTAAAGGTCTCCGTCTTCGGTAAGTTCACTGTACGAATTGGCCGTTGCCACATACGGCAGGCCGTTCGGTATATCATAAAATCTCGGCTCGATGGTTTCGTTTCGGAGCAGTTCCTCTTTGGATGCCACATAAATTCCGCTGCTTGCCAGAATCCACACCTCGCCGTTTGAGTTTTCATAAAGATCATAGTTGTTGGGATAAGGGAAGTTCCGGATGGTAACAATCTGATAGTCCGGCGTCATGTATGCCAACGAATTGCTGGTGACAATCCAGTAGAATTCCCCGCCCAGACTCTTCTTGATTCGAAGGATAATATCGGAACTTAAGCCGTCGGCTGTAGTAAGGTTTCTTACCACCGGTACATCCGTTCTCCCGGCCGTCGTTTCCGCCGGAATTATATAGATTCCGCCGCCGTCGGAACCAAAAATATAATCATGATTATATCCCTCCAGCAGCGTAAGTATGCTGTCATTCTCGATTCCGTCTTCCGGTCCGTATCCGGCGATCACTTTGTCGCCGCTGATGACACTGACACCGCCGCTGTTCGCAACCAGCATGTTTCCGTTTTCACATTCACTGACCACGCGGACATGCTCCGAGAACAGACCGTCCGCGGCATTAAACGTCATAACCTGCCCTTTATCGTAGCGAACCAGTCCGTCATTTCGCCACGAGGAAATCCACATCCGGTTTTTACTGTCCCTGATAATCGAACGAATCCGGTTCCCGGAAAGAGATTTTGCAAGTTCGTCTTTATCCAGTTCTTCACCCGAAGCGGTAAATGCGTTGATGATTGGAAGATACTCCTGTTTTTTTCCGTTTTTCACAACAATCAGTCCGTTATCGGAGCCGATAAAAAGCTGATCATTATACATACAGGTGGTATTTACAACCACTTCCTCAAGACCGCATTGTTCGAAGAAATCCGAGAACTGATTCCGGACGACCTTCATGACCCCCTGCCTCGTGGATGTGAACCACAGATTCCCCTCGTAATCAGTCATGACATGTCCGACGGAATTGTTCATCGGAACATTTTCCAGCACATGAACACCGTCTTCATCCATGTTGCCGATTCCGGTTCCGGAGCAGATCCAGATTTTGCCGCCAATATATTCAAAACGTTCGATGCTTGTTAGCGGAGTCGTATCCGCTTTCCCGGCAAGCGCAAAATTATTATCCAGGCTTCCGTGATAAACCTCCGATGTCTTTGTGCCGATATAATACATCCCGGGATTTACCGGATCCGAGAAAATCGCATTAATGTCAAATTCCGGGAAATACTCATGACTGTAA
>OMRN01000294.1 GCA_900313265.1 uncultured Lachnospiraceae bacterium
ATCGCTGATGATTACCTGCCTTCCGGCAACAATGCAGGCAACAACGGGTTTTCCGAGTTTCTTTGCTTCTTCGATGGCTTCCTTGTTTCCGTCTAAGCCCAGCATGCCGCATAACTGCAGATCTTTGGTATCACCGTTCCATTCCGCATAGGCCTGCTCTCCCACAACAAGCAAAACCACATCGGCTTCGTCTGCTTTTTTCTTATCCGTAATGACTTCGATTCCGTATTCGTCCGCTTTATCCAGAAAACCTTTTTCGATGGTGGTAACTCCCGGAATGTCAATCGAAGGTGAGTTATTCCAGTCAATCGTCCATCCGCCGCACTGAGCCTGGGCATTATTTGCAGCGGGACCGGTAATATATACTTTAGTTCCCTTTTGAAGAGGAAGCACATTATTGTTATTTTTAAGAAGCACCAGACTCTCTTCTACCAGTTTTTCCGCTACTTCCCGGTATTCTTTGCTTCCGGGTTCACGCTCTTTCGTTTTTAAATTTTCGAAAAACGGATCGTCAAAAACCCCGGCCTCCAGTTTTACCCGGATAATACGTGTTGCGGCATCGTTTACACGATCTTCGGAAATATCTCCGTTCGAAACAGCCTTTACAATATATCCTCGGACTTCTTCAAAATCATCCACTTCCATGAGTAAATCGATACCGGCATTTACCGAAGTCACAACCTGATCGTAATAGGTTTCGGGAGATGTATTCTGGACCGAATTCCAGTCTCCGCTGACGAATCCTTCAAATCCCATATCATTTTTTAAATACTGGAGATATTTCGCATTCTCGTGCATTTTTGTGCCGTTTAACGAGGAATGGCTGGCCATAAACGACTGTGCGCCCGTATCGATTAACGCCTGATAAACGCTTAACAGATCGTCAATTTCTTCATCGCTTAACGTTGCATTTCCGCGGTCGATAATCATATCAAGCATCGTTTTCTCGCCGGTTCCGTATTCCACATTTCCGTCGCCGAAGAAATGCTTTGCACAAACAATCATACCGGCATCCAGAAGACCTTTGGTATACTCTGTGCTGAGATTTTTGATAATATCAAGATCCGCCCCGTAACTTTCATATGTTCTGCCCCATCTCGGGTCTTCGGACTGTGCCACGCAGGGGGAATAATTCCAGATCATGTGACACATCAGGGCTTCCTCGCCGGTAATTTGTCCTACTTTATACATCAGTTCTTTGTCATTGGCCGCCCCCATACCGATATTATGCGGAAAAATCACGGTATTTAATGCATAATTAACGCCGTGAACATCATCCTGCCCGTAAATCATCGGAATGCCCGCATCGGACGTTACGGCATCTGTCTGAAGCGAATCCACGACACCCTGCCATCCCAGGTAATCAAGGGTATCGATTTTGGAAAGTACCGCACCGTAGCAGTGCTCGTGCATCTGTTCATCACTGATTCTTCCAAGCTGGGGCATAACCATCTGAGCTGCTTTTTCATCGAGGCTTAATTTGGCAACGATTTCTTCGGCGGTTAAATTTTTGTATTCCTGATATTTGCATTCGCTGAGTGTTTCCGTATCCGGTTTATTCGAAACAACCGTAGTGCCGGAATCCGGTAAAACATAGCCTTTACATCCAATCAGATTAACCGATAATAAAATACAAAGGCCGAGCGCAATTATGCTTTTTCTTTTTAATAGTTTTTTCATTTTATGATTTTTCCTTTTACCAGACTAAAACGCGGTCTTCCGGCGCCAAATACATATTGTCGCCTTCTTTTACGCCGTATGTCTCATAAAATTCATCAAACTGCTGTACGGTTACGTTGGTCCTTAAATACTGAACCGGATGGGGATCCTGTGTCAGAGAGTATAATTCTCTTTCCGGAGTAACCAGCAGTTTCCATGTATTTGCATAAGAGCGGAAGAATGAATCGTAATCGAAGTTTTCATTCTTTTTTGCCAGCCTCATTAAAACCTTCATGCCGGCCATGTCCGCAACAACTTCGCCCTGAATATTGCTTCCGTTAACAGGAGCCCCGTCCCAGATTCTCATTGTATCATAATATGCAATCTGTTTTTCCGCACGTTTTTTAAATGCCGTATTATCTTCTTCACTCCACCAGTTTATGAATCTTCCGTCTTTATCAAACTGTGCTCCGACAGGATCAAATGCATGACTGATTTCGTGTCCGATTGCCGCGCCGATTCCTCCGAACAGAGCTTCATCCGTCATTCCGTCATAATAAATCGGATCATTTAAAATTCCCAAAATAATATTGATTGAATTGTCATTTGGATTGTAAAATGCATTTGCTTGAAGAATATCCATCTCCGACATATCCCAATAATCATGGTCTACTTTGGAATTGATATTTTTTCTCTTCTGTTCATCATTAAATTTACGAATAACAACCATACTTTCATAATAATTTAATCCGGATAAATCCATGCTGCTGTAATCCGTCCATTTATCGGGATAAACTGAATTTATGGTCATATGATCCAGCTTTTCAATCGCTTTTTCTCTTGTTTCATCCGAAAGCCAGTCTTCCTCGGAAAGCATGTTTCTGTATTCGGCAATTACTTCTTCACAGATTTCGGTAATTCTTTCTTTTGTTTCCGATGCATCATATACAGACAGATAAGCCTGCCCCATCGGTTCTCTTAAGGTAGACCGAACAACCTTAAAGGCCTGTTCCTTATCATCGATTTTTCCGCTTGTTCCATTAATAGTATTTTGAGAAAGAACGTAACTGTCATATGCTTTGCTGTCAAAAATAGCGGCATTATCAATTACATACTTTACAATCAGATAATCTTTGAAAGATTCAAGATTTTCTTCCGTATATACTTCATCAAAATTTTTTATCAAAGCAGGATCCATTACAAGGAAGTTATTCGATTTATCATATTCCTTCGCGGCAATATAATCCGCAATCGGAAAATTGCTAAACAGTTTTTGAAGTTCATCCGGCGAAAAACTGTTATTGATTTTAACAAAAAAATTGGTATCCATTTCATCCGCCTTGGTAAGCGCTCCTATGGACAGTTTTTCCTCTAAAGAAACCGCATTTTCAAACATTTTCTGTGCATCTTCTTCGGAATATCCGAGACGTGTAAGCATATCTTTTGCAAGCATCAGCTTGCCCTTATAATTAAGTTCCCCCAGCCGGGTACGATTTGTATATTCCGCAGCATCTTCTAACACCCAGGAACCGTCTTTGATAGCAGATGTATAAACAGATGGGTCATCTAAACTGTATGAAGTATCTAACTCGAAAGGCCAGCCAGACAAAAGGGTATTATCCTCGTTATAAAGAAAAACATTCAAATCATCGAGGCTCTTTATATCATTTACAGTCTGAATAAACGTTTCAGCCGGTGCAAGCCCCAGTGCATCTCTGGAATCCCAGTCCAGAATGGAATGATACAAATCCTGAATCAGTTCTGCTTCATGTCCGGTTAACGAATCATCTTCAAGCACGGCCAAACCATTTGCGTCGGTCTTTCTTTGCACTTCATGGAAAGTCGAATAGCCGCCGTACCCTTCCGGAATATCCGTAGAAAGAAGCCAGTCTTTATTGACATACCAGTGAAAATTGTCTGCCGGATCGGCCGGAATATCTTCCGAAAGATTTGCTTTTATATCCGTATCAAGCCACGGATAACCGCCGAGTGTATTGATTTTTGACGAATCCGTCATATCCGGAACATCCGCCTGGGTGTTACCGCTTTCGGAACCAGTATCCTGCGTATCGCTGTTATCCGTAATATCCGCTTTATCCGATACGGATGTACCGGTTAAACCTTCATCCGATACAATAATATCGTTAAATGAGATTGCGGTTGTCTCCGTCTGCACATTTGTGCATGCCGTCAGTGAACACATCATCACCGCAGTTAAAATACAGATTGCTTTCAAAAACTTTTTCTTCATAGATACTCCTGTCTGCAGCATGTTGCTGCGAAAACTTAATTAATATCGCAAATCGATGTCTTGATTTATTTATTTAACATATTTTACAACAAAAAAATATATCACAGAAATTATTAAATTTCTATAAAACATTTCTAGTCTCCGTATTTCCACGTATAATCAAACGAAATCTCATCGTTTGCATATAATTGATAACGTAATGTAGAAACATTTGAGGAATCCAACTTCCACCAATCATATCGTTCACAATATACTGCTTCAAAAGGAACAGTTATTATAATTGTATCTCCCTCAAAAGATACTGCATCTAATCCAAATTCTTCTTCAGCATCAAGATAAGAACGATGAACATGAACACCTTCTCCCTTATACGTAGAATCTGATAAATTATTTATATGATAATTAATTTCACAGAAATCCCCTTCTAGATACAAAAGAATATAAATATATCGATTCCTTGGCAAATCTGCCTTTGTAGAAGGGGTATAGTATTCTTCGATTGGAGATGCAGTTAATGAAATAATCGCTTTATCATTAATTACTTCAAATGTAGGTTCCTCTAACACAATCTCTTCTTCTGCTTCCGATTCTTTATCCGCTTCTATAAAATTATCATCTGCCGGCCCTAAAGGTAATATATCGAAATGAATACTCAGTCCGCTCCAAAACCATTCTTCGGTATTATCTTCGCTGTTCCAATAGGAAGGTTTATCGGAATATACATCTCCCATAGAATCCTTATATTTCATCACTGAAGGTTCTAGCTGCGCTTTTTCTACCTTAAAACGTTCAGGTCCATTTCCGATATCAATTACAATTTCATCCGGAAACCACATGGTAACATTTTTA